>CANIYB010000023.1 GCA_947471105.1 Cytophagaceae bacterium | reverse complement strand
TCCTTGGCTACATTAGCCGTAAGGTCTTGATAGGTGACTACTCTAACGGGTTTTCCCTTAAATGTTTGTTCAATATAGCCTTTCATTTTATCCAATGAAAAGTATCGGGCTTTGTTTGAATTTTGACCGATTCCAATGACTATTTCATCAAACAAGGGTAAAGCACGCAAAACAATATCTTGATGTCCTTTAGTGAAAGGATCAAAAGAGCCAGGAAAAAAAGCAATTTTATTATTTGCCATAATTAAATGAGGATGTTGTATTGTGCTAAGGATTGAATCGTGGCTTTACTTTCAGCCCCGAAACTATGAATTTTGACTGTTTCGTGTGTCAACAAAATATCAAATGAATCTCTGATCGAATGTAAATAAAAGGCCAATTCCAAGGTTGATTGATGCATAAATACATTGGCCAACTGTAATTTTCCTTGATAAAACAGCGACATAAACGCAAATTTTCCCTGTAAATACAGATGTAATTGGGTTGAGTTTTTGCTTTTCACTTGACTTTTTTCTGCTAACAACTCACCTAAAATATGTTGGTAATGTATCTTTGCTAGCGGAAATAATGATGAAGCAAAATCTTTCCATTCACTCGGAATTAAAAAGGTAAGATTTGATTCAATCCATTGGACAGGTTGATCGTGAATCTCCTTTCCATGGAGCGCTTCTAGACCCAAGGCTTTTTCTAAAAAACCAATTCTATATAGCTTGGTGTCATATTCCTGAGGAATTAATAGGAAATCTGAATGGATGATTTCAATGGTTAATTGGTCAACTTGATGTCTTTCAATTTTTAATTTAGATACTATTAGAAATTCCTTTTTTTTGATCTTATCCCATGAGATTAATTCAATCTCTTGACTAGCTTCGCTTTTCAAATGAACACCAAGCTCACTAAACTGTAAAAATACATGCGAATTGTCAACGTTCATTAAGTGTTCTTTTGAATTTCCATGTAAAGAAATTGTCCATAAGGTCGAAATAACAAAAAAAATATGGGAAAGGAATGAAAATTAAGATTTTTTTCTAGGTTCAAAATGAGTAATTTTGCGCCTTATTTAATTCAATGTTATGTTACAAGCATCAAATGTTTCCCTTAGGTTTGGGAAGAGAGTATTGTTCGAAGAGGTAAATATAAAATTTACGGAAGGAAATTGTTATGGCCTAATTGGCGCAAATGGAGCTGGTAAATCTACTTTCTTGAAAATTCTTTCAGGAGAAATTGATTCTCAAACGGGGAGTATTTCAATGAACCCTGGGGAGAGAATGTCAATTTTAAAGCAAAATCATTTTGAATATGAGGAAACGCCTGTTCTTCAGACGGTCGTAATGGGTAATAAGCGTTTATATGACATTATGCTTGAGAAAGATGCGATCTATTTAAAAGAAGATTTTTCTGAGGCGGATGGTAATAAAGCGGCTGACTTAGAAGCTGAATTTGCCGAATTAAATGGCTGGGAAGCAGAATCTGAAGCTGCAACGCTTTTAAGTGGCTTAGGGATCAAAGAAGACATACATAATTTGCTCTTAAAAGATGTGAATGGATCAGATAAGGTAAAGGTGCTTTTGGCCCAAGCATTATTCGGTAATCCTGATATATTGCTTTTGGATGAGCCAACCAATAACCTCGATATTGATTCAATATTATGGTTAGAAGGTTATTTAATGAATTTTAAGAATACCGTGATTGTTGTTTCCCATGATCGACATTTTTTAGATAATGTTTGTACACATATTGCAGATTTAGATTTTGGAAAAATTCAATTATATGGGGGAACCTATACGTTTTGGTATGAATCATCTCAATTAGCCCTGAGACAAAGAACGGATCAAAACAAAAAAACGGACGAGAAACGCAAGGAATTAGAAGAATTTATCCGCCGCTTTTCAGCGAATGTGGCTAAATCGAAGCAAGCAACTTCCCGGCAAAAAATGTTAGATAAACTTCAAGTTGACGACATCAAGCCATCTTCTCGTAAATATCCATTTATTAATTTCAAGCCAGAGAGAGAGGCAGGAGACCAGTTGTTAAGTGTAGAAAAATTATCTGCCACGACAGATGACGGAACTCCTTTATTCACGAATCTTTCTTTTACAATTAATAAGGGGGATAAAGTGGCTTTTTTAGCGAAAGACTCATTGGCCATGACTGCTTTATTTGATATTTTATCAGGTCAATCAAAACCTACATCGGGTGAATTCAAATGGGGTGTAACTACCACTCAAACGTATTTACCAAACGACAATGCCTCTTTTTTTGAAGATGCATCGATGAATTTAGTGGATTGGCTTCGACAATATTCGGTTGAAAAGGACGAAAGCTTTATTCGGGGATTTTTAGGCCGAATGCTTTTTTCAGGAGATGAGGCTTTAAAGAAATCGAATGTAATTTCGGGGGGCGAAAAGCAACGTTGTATGTTTTCACGCATGATGTTGTCTGGAGCTAATGTATTAATCTTTGACGAACCTACGAATCACTTAGATTTAGAATCGATTACTGCGTTAAACAATGGAATGATTGAGTTTACAGGAACTATTTTGTTTACTTGCCATGACCACGAATTGACGAATACAGTAGCTAATCGGATTATCGAAATAGGTAGTAAAACTCATTTAGATAAGTTGATGACATATGATGAATATATTATGGATGCGTCAACGAAAGTTCAGCGCGTTAATTTATAATTTGCTGTTCCTTGGGTAAAAGCAACGAACATTTTGAATAAAAAAAAGCCTATAAATTCATTATAGGCTTTTTTATGTTGAACGTGATTGTCTTTTAACAAGCGTCAAATTGATTTCTACAAAATAAATCGAGTAGACAAGAAGTTAGATTGTTGGTTTTCAACAATTTGATTGACAATATCCTTGTTCAATTGGTTTGCTTTAGTTGCTACCACAGTTCTGATGGAGAAAGATCTAAGAGCTGCTGTCACGGACAATGTTCCTTCTGCTGAATCTTTTCTTCCTGTGAAAGGGAACGAATCGGGTCCTCTTTGACATTGAGCATTGATGTTTACTCTTGACACTTGGTTGACCGTTTCATCAATTAATTCAGAGATTTGATTAACATCTGTCCCAAAAATAGCGACTTGTTGGCCATGAGATGACTCATGAATGTAGTCAATCGGCGTACTTAAATCCTCAAATGGAACCACAGGAACTACGGGTCCAAATTGCTCTTCATGCCAAACCTTCATCTTAGAATTCACAGGATAAAGTAGGGCAGGGAAGAATATCGACTTAAAGTTTTCACCTCCGTGTGGATTTAAAACAGATGCTCCGTGCATTTTGGCATCTTCTAATAACTCTTTCAGATAGGCAGGTTTGTTGGGTTCTGGCAAAGGAGTAATTTGAACACCCGGATCCCACATCATGCCTACTTTAAGGCTTTCAATTTTTTCTGCTAAGCCTTTGTTAAATGCATCGGCTAATGATTTGTGAACGAAAATGATTTTTATGGCGGTACATCTTTGACCATTGAAGGAAAGCGATCCTAATAAACATTCATTAATCGCTACGTCTAATTGCGCACTTTCTGTTACAATAGCAGCATTTTTGGCATCTAGGCCAAGAATCGCACGCAGTCTGTTAACTTTTGGGTGCATTTTCTTTAATTTATCGGCTACTTTTGAAGAACCGATTAAAGTTAATACGTCAATTTTCCCCGACTCCATTAACTGAGGAATGATCGCATTACCTCTGCCGTAAAGTGTGTTGATCACACCAGGAGGGAAAGAGTCTTTAAAAGCTTCTAATAAAGGGTAATGCAATAAAGTACCATGCTTTGGTGGTTTAAATAACACAATATTTCCCATGATTAAAGCTGGGATTAAGGTAGTGAAGGTTTCATTTAATGGATAATTAAATGGTCCCATACATAAAACAACCCCCAAAGGCGATCTTCTTACTTGGCCTATAATTCCTTCCTCAATTAAAAAAGTGGATGAAGTTCTATCGATATCTTTTAATGCACCAATGGTGTCATAGATGTATTGAACAGTTCTGTCAAATTCTTTTTGAGAGTCAGTCAGTGATTTTCCGATTTCCCACATGAGTAGCTTAACGACCTCGCTACGCTTTTGTATCATTTTTTGTGTAAATTTTTCTACACATTCAATTCGTTTTGAAACGGTCATGGAAGGCCATTCTCCTCGGCCATTGGCATATGCTTTAACCCCTGCATATAAAACTTCCATGGCATCAGATGCGTCTGTAATCGGATAGGATCCAATTCTTTTTTGCTCAAAACCTTTGTCTGTTTTGATATAAATAGGAGACCATACATCTTGTGTTTTTCCAGCCCAAGCTCTCATTTCACCATTGACCAAATATTCTTTTTGCTCTAATGGTTCAGTTAAATCAAATTCTGCTGGGATTTGACCTTGATTTGGAAATAATTGTTCTAATTCAATTGCTTTCATTATCTGTTGTAAAATTTATGGGTACAAATGTCCATGTTTTCTCAAAGGGATGGGAATTACTTGCCGAAATATTGATTTAATTTTATTATTTATGTGAATTATTATATTAAAATCAAGAATTTAGATCTTCTTTAGTGGGGTATTTCCGTCTGATTTTATTGACGATAAATTTATTTTGTTCGGTAAAGCTTAATGGATGGATCTGATTGAACATGTTTTCCCATGAATGAAATAAGTCGGAGTCTGAATTCTTAAAGAGATTCCGGTCGATTTTTTTTGAAATTAAATATTCTTCAAAGGTCATTTTTGAGCCAATTATGTCGGTAATATACTAAAAGTAAGGATGAAATGATGGCAAATATACCAGAAAGCAAAAATGGTATTTGAATTTGAGAGGCTAATCCTTTGTAAAACGCTCCGGCTAATAATGCACCCATTCCGATTCCCGCTTCTAATGCGATGTACATGGTTGCCATAGCCCTGCCAATATGCGTTGGCGAGGCCAGATCGGTCGTCCATGCGGTTAAGGTAGGGGAATTAAATCCCCAAGAAATACCAAAGAAAATTCCTGATAAAATGACGGTCATTGAACTTAAGGGTAGCACCATCAAAAACATCGAAGCAATCAAAAAGAAGGATGAAATTAACAAGACTTGAATTCGACCATATTGATCAGATGATTTAGCAAAAAATACACGAACGCCTATAGACGACAAGGTGAAAATGGTAAAATACAGGCCTTTATTGTGCCATCCAATCATTTTTGAAATGTCTGGTACTAAAGTGACGATCACACCATATGAAAATGAAACCAATATCATGATCCAGAATACGGGTATTATTTTGGGTTCAAAAACATCTTTCCAACCTATTTTAAAGAGCGAAATGGACATTGGTTTTTTCCTTGATTTAGGCAATGTTTCCTTCATTCTTGTTAAAATCAAAATGGACAACAAAGCAAAAAGGGAGGATATCCAAAACATTTCACGCAGACCTAATTCTTTGGCTAAAAAACTACCTATAACAGGACCTATCGACATTCCTGTGGCCGTAAATATACCTAAGCCACCCTGAGCTTCTCCTCGTTTAGATTCAGGAATGATATCGGCTACATAAGCTGAAGTGGCGGTAGGCTTTGTGCCTGTCGACATCCCATGAAAAAATCGTAATAGTAAAAAACCTTGAACGGAATGTATTAAAGGATATAATCCTCCGCAAATGAAGCAAACGATTGAACCAAAAGCCATGATGGGAATTCTCCCGATGTGGTCTGTTAGTTTACCAGAAAATGGTCTGCTTAATCCTGCGGTCAAAGTAAATAGTGCGATGATGTATCCGATATATTCTCTTCCCCCTAGACTTGCTAAATAATCGGGTAATTCAGGGATAATCATGGAAAAACTAGCACAGAACAAGAAATTACTTAAACATAAAAGCCCAAATGCTAGTGTATAAATACTTTCTTCTTTTTGCATTGATTTAATCTTCTAATAGTTCAGTAACCTCTTTTTTATTCAGGCTCATCAAAAATGCTGGAAGCAATATTAAATTGCAAATCATCGCCATGAGAAGTGTTATTGAAACCAAAACTCCTAAAGCCTGAGTCCCTTTGAATGTGGAAGCGGTAAATATGAAAAATCCAAAAAATAAAATCATGGCCGTATAAAACATGGAAACCCCTGTTTTTTGAATGGTGATCTGGATGGATTTTTTAATATCAAAAGTGTTTTTTACAAATTCTTCCTTGTATCGTGTTAGGAAATAAATTGTTCCATCGCTTGATATTCCAAAGGCAATTGAAAAAATCAAAATGGTACTTGGTTTAAGCGCAATGCCAAAATGACCCATTAATCCAGCTGTAATGAGTAGGGGAATAAGGCTCGGTAAAGTGGAGATGATGACCATTTTCCAACTCCTAAATAACAAGGCCATTAAAACGCAAATCAGAAAGATAGCTGAAAGTGTACTTTCAATTAAATTCACCTGCAAATATTCTGTTTGAAAAGCATAGATCACAGAATTTCCGGTGATTTTAGCTATGAATGTGTTGGGATCTCCTTCTTTTTTTAGTTCGCCTGTTTCGGTATCTGTTAAATAGATGCTGTCTATTCTAGGTTTAATTTCATCAAACAATGCTCTTGTCCTTGTCGTGCCTGCATCTTGCATTTGAAAACTTATCCGCGTAAACCTTCTCTTGGCATCGATAAATCCGTTGAACAAATTGTCTTTTCCTTGTAAACTGCTTTGATAAGCGGTTAATTTATTTAATTCGTTGATGCTTGGCAAAATATAATATTTGGGATCACCCCCTCTAGATACTTGATATAAGTATTTTGTGGCTGTTAATATCGAAAGTCCTTGCGTAAATTCTGGGTATTCGGCAATCACCTTTTCTGTGCGCTTGATTTTAGTTAGGATTTCTGGACTTAATGCACGGCCATCTTCACGGGCGTCGATCGATATTTCAAAAGGCATTACGCCTTTAAAATGCTTTTCAATAAACTTTAAATCCGTGTAAATGGCGTTATCTTGAGGCAAATCGTCCACAATATATCCTACTGCTTTTATTTTTGTTAATCCGTAAATCGAAATTGCCAAGATTACCCCAACAAATAGATAAATGGATTTTCTGTGGTTAAATACCCAAGCTTCGACGCGCAATAAAAACTTACTCACTTGGGGAGACTCAAAATGTGCCAAATCTTTGGTCTCTGGAGGAGATAAAAAACTAAAGAAGATTGGAATTAATAACACTGAAATAGCAAATGTGAACATGACATTAATCGCAGCAACGATTCCAAATTCAACCAATAAACCAGATCCCGTAAATGCGAATACTCCAAACCCAATGGATGTGGTCAAATTGGCCAAAAATAATGTCCTACCTATTTTAGACGTACTTTCAATTAAAGATTCCTCTTTATTATTAGTGCGCAAAAAGGTTTCATGGTATTTATTTAATAAAAATATAACATTAGGGACTCCTATGACAACAATTAAAGGTGGAATGAGACCTGAAAGCAGTGTGATTTTAAAGTCAAATAAAACGATGGTAGCGAGTGAGGCTACAATACCCACTAGAATAACAATTAAAGCAAAGAAAACAACCTTAATGGATCTGAAAAAATAAAATAAGATGGCCGAAGTGACCAGAATAGCAAGAATTAAAAAGATAGCCAGCTCATTCGTTACTTGGGACGTATATTCTGTTCGTATAAATGGCATGCCCGAGTAATGAACGGGATGGTCCATTTTAGTCGAATACTGATCGCCTAAACTTTTAATGTGCTTGACTAGCTGAATTCTATTTTTATTATTAATCGTTTTCTGATCTAATGTGATCAGCATGAGGTGCACTTTAAAATCTTTTGTAAAAATGAAATCAGTAAATAAGGGTAATCGCGATAATTTATATTGTAAACTGTCTAATCGAGTTTTTGTAGTGGGTAAATTAGCGTCCCATAACAGTCTCGTAGAAAATTTATTTGATAAAGAATCAATATATACTTCTGGTAAATTGCTAATAGAAAGTACATTTTTAATTCCAGGTTGGCCTTTGATTTCTTTCGTTAATGCACTCCACCCATTAAATTCATTGGGTGAAAATAGCTGGTCATTTTCGAGTCCAATAACCATGACATTTCCATCTTCCCCATATTTACTTTTGAAATTTTCATAAAGCTGAAACCGTTCGTCTGATTTAGGAAGTATTTTGGCTAGTTCGTAGCTAAGTTGAATTTGGCTAGCTTTAAAACCTAGTGCGCAGGTTAGCACAACTAATATTCCTAAAATCTGATACTTGAATTTTAAAATGTTTTCAGCAATTCGTAACCAAAAGTTTTTCATAGATTTAAAAGGCAGATTTACTTAGGCTTTCCGCGAGGATTAAGTCCTCGGGGGTGGTAATTTTTAAATTGGCATAATCTCCGTCAACTAAATGAATGGTTTCACCCATGGACTCAACGACGCTGGCATCATCCGTAAATTCCGTACTATATGTTTGATTAAAAGCTTTTCTTAACGAATTTAATTTGAAGATTTGAGGCGTTTGAATAATTCGAATTTCATCTCTTTTAACGGAAACATATTTCTTTAAAATACGATCATATTTTCTAATGGAATCTTTAGCTGGAACGGATAATATGGCATTCCCATGTAATTCAGCAGATTTAAAAGCAGATGAAATCAATTCAGGTCTGATTAAAGGGCGAACACCATCATGAATAGCTATTAGGCAATCTTCTGTTTCTGTGATGGCCGCTAGGCCATTTTGGCTTGAATGAAATCGCGTTTCACCTCCCTCAACCAAGATATGGGGAGTTAATTTGATTATCTCTGGAAATTCAGTACATAATTTTGCCCAAAAATCCATTTGACCCTTGGGCAAAACAACATATAATAAAATGCTGGAATCTGCTTCTTTGAATTGATTTAATGTGTGAAATAATACAGGTTTTCCTTGTAGTAGTAAAAATTGTTTAGGTATAGTACTATTCATACGAAGACCAGTCCCACCAGCAACAATGATTGCGATTTTTTTCACACAAAATAATTAGATGATTAACATTACATCTCCATAACTAAAGAATCGATATTTTTCTTTAATAGCTTGCTTATAAGCCTCCTGAACTAATTCATAACTTCCAAAAGCCGATGCCATCATATATAAAATGGATTCAGGTAAATGAAAATTAGTTAACAAGGCTGTAGGTATTTTAAACTCGTAAGGAGGAAAAATAAATTTATCAGTCCAGCTATTGATAGGTTTTAAATGTCCGCTAGCAGAAACAGAAGATTCTAACGCTTTCATAACAGTCGTTCCGATGGCCAACACATGTTTTTTATTATCCAAAGCCTCGTTGACAAATCCGCATGTTGCTTCATTGATAATGAAATGCTCAGAATCTGTTTTATGCTTGGTTAAATCCTCGACATCTACTTGCCTAAAGGTACCTAAACCCACATGAAGCGTGATAGGGGAGAATTGAACCCCATTGAGCTCCATTTTTTTCATGACAATTTTAGAGAAATGAAGACCGGCTGTGGGTGCTGCTACCGCGCCTACATGTTCTGCATAAATCGTTTGAAAACGCTCTCTATCATCTTCTGTAGCAGCTCTTTTTAATCGAATTTCATCTGGAAGTGGAGTTTCACCCAACTCGTGAATCGCTTGCATTAAAGCATCATGGTCGCCATCATATAAAAAACGAATCGTACGACCTCTTGACGTAGTATTGTCAATCACCTCGGCAACTAAATCAGAATCACCAAAATATAATTTATTTCCTACTCTAATTTTTCTAGCTGGATCGACTAACACATCCCAAAGTCTATGCTCACGATTTAATTCCCTCAAAAGAAATACTTCAATTTGTGCTCCCGTCTTTTCCTTGTTTCCGTATAAACGCGCTGGGAATACTTTGGTATTATTGGTTACTAACACATCACCATCTCCAAAATAGTCAATGATGTCTGTGAATTTTTTATGTTCAATGGTTTTTTCTTTTCGGTTAATCACCATCATACGTGCATCTTCTCGATTTTCTGTAGGATTTAAGGCAATTAAACTTTGGGGTAAATCAAATCTGAATTCAGATAATTTCATTCGGATGGGTTTTGAATTAAAGTTTTGTAAATATTAAACTCAAAATAGAGTTTAAACGACATTAAATTAATGATTATTTTCGCTGAGAAAATTATCAATTTGCAAATATACACTTTTCAAAGGGGGCTTGTCAAGGTAAATTTTCAAAACCTTTATATAATCCCTTTGTTCTGCTTTAAATGAACTGTACGTTATGAAAAAAGTTTCAGTATTTTGGTTTCGGAGAGATTTGCGAATAGAAGATAATCATGGATTATTTCAAGCTTTGTCTGGCCCTTATCCCGTTTTGCCGATTTTTATTTTTGATAAAGCTATTTTATCTCGCTTGCCTTCAAAAAAGGATGGCCGAGTTGAGTTTATTCATCAAGCTTTAGCAACGCTTAAATCATTGATTTGCCAACAAGCCGGAGATATTTCGATTTTCCACGATCATCCATTACATGTTTTCGAGAAATTGACCAGTGAATATGATGTGCAAGCCATTTATTTGAATCATGATCATGAGAAATATGCGATTCAACGGGATGAGGAAATTAAGCAGTTGGCGAACTCAAAAAAGATTAGTTTTCATACGTTTAAGGATCATGTAATTTTTGAGAAGAATGAAGTGTTGAGTGGACAAGGTACTCCTTATACCGTTTTTACGCCTTATGCCAATAAATGGAAGGATCGTTTAAAAAATGAACCTGTAACTATTTATCCTTCGGAAAATTTGACGAATTATACTGATATAAAATCTGATTTGCCTAGTTTAGAATCGATCGGTTTTGCTCCTTCTGGATTATCGTTTCCAGGAAAATTTGTTACAGATCAATTAATCAAAGATTATCAAGCCTCTCGTGATTTTCCGGCCATAAACGGTACTTCCAAGCTTTCCGTTCATTTACGTTTTGGGACTATTTCAATTCGATCTTTAGTAAATCTGGCGAATGGGACTTCTGAAACTTGGTTAAATGAATTAATATGGCGTGATTTTTACAGTAATATTTTATTTCATTTTCCTCACATAAGCAATGGATTAGCCTTTCGAAAGGAATATGATCATATCCAATGGAGAAATAATGAAGTTGAGTTTGAGGCCTGGAAACAAGGAAAAACAGGATATCCCATGGTCGATGCCGGTATGCGAGAATTAAACCAAACGGGTTTTATGCACAATAGGGTTCGCATGGTGGTGGCCAGTTTTTTAGTTAAACATTTATTGATTGATTGGCGCTGGGGTGAAACATATTTTGCTGAAAAATTGCTTGATTTTGATTTTTCGGCCAATAATGGCGGTTGGCAATGGGCAGCTGGTTCTGGCTGTGATGCGGCACCTTATTTTAGGGTATTTAATCCAAGCTTGCAAGCACAAAAATTTGACCCTAACTGTATTTACATCAAAAAATGGGTTCCCGAATTCCAGGAATTTACCTATGCTACCCCAATTGTAAATCATGAGTTTGCCAGAAAACGTGTGCTTGAAGTATATAAGAAGGCTTTGGGCAAATAAAATTTTAATAAATGGGTTTGCCTTGGATCATGTAGTTTTCCAAGTCAATACTGAGGAATCCTATTTTTAGGTTGACTTCCATTTTGAAGGGTATTTGGTATTTATCTTGACTAATCCATAATCTAATGGCATCTTCATCCTTAAACATATTGTTTTTAGGTAATACCAATGAAGTTCGGATGCATTTTTTGGTGCCAAATTTTCCGTCCACATTCTCAAAACCCTTGACAATAAATAAAATGTCATAAATGATCCCGTCAAATAATATTTTTGCACTTAATGACTGACCTACTTTCATTTGGGTTAAATTCTTATCTCTTAAAAAGAAATATCCCCCGATGATGTCCATCATGCCTTTTGAAATGGGAATGGTTTTATTTACTGGATTGTTTTGTGGAGAATAAATTTTTGCCAAACCTTGACTCTGTTCAAAAATAACGGTTTCGTTTTTTTTATATCGCCCCTCTATTTTTTTCATTTCTGTTTTTAATGGCAATCGTGTCTCTATGGCTAAGTTGGCTGACCAATAATCAACGACAGGACTAAATACATTTAATATACCTATTGTTCTACCTTCGATTTCTATTTTTCTCGTGGGCATTGATTGTAAATAAGTCACATTGGGGGAGCTTTTTACGGTTGCTTTAGCCGCATTAATGAATCCTAGATGAATTCGATAGTCCAATAATTCTGTTTGATCTAAAAACGATAAATCTTGCGCACATGCGCTTTGGGCTATGATCAGCAAACTGATGAAAAATAAGTTGATTTTTGCTGAAATAATGGTTTTTAACACGTTAAAAGGGTATTTAAAAATTGAATTATTTTATCCAATTAGTTTATCTTAAAAATTGATTAATTATTAATGCGTATTTCCTATTTTTGTTAAAGCGAATTGAAAGATACAATTTCAAAAAAGAACATTCAAAATTATCAATAAATAAACATGGCAAAACAATCAGGCGATGCACAAGGCCTAGCTTCTGAAAAATTAAAAGCACTTCAAACTACATTAGAAAAATTAGATAAGGCTTATGGCAAGGGTACTGTCATGCGATTATCTGATAGTAAGGTGATGGATGTTCCTGTTATTTCAACGGGTTCATTAGGACTAGACTTAGCTTTAGGGATTGGTGGAATTCCTCGTGGACGTGTTGTAGAAGTATATGGTCCTGAATCTTCGGGAAAAACCACCTTGACTTTACATTGCATTGCTGAAGCTCAAAAAGCTGGGGGTTTAGCGGCTTTTATCGATGCAGAACATGCATTTGACCGTGCCTATGCTGAAAAATTAGGTATTGATACTGAAAACTTATTGATTTCTCAGCCAGATAATGGCGAACAAGCTTTAGAAATTGCTGAACATTTAATTAGTTCAGGTGCGATCGACATTATTGTGATCGACTCGGTGGCTGCTCTTGTTCCTAAAGCAGAGATTGAAGGAGAAATGGGGGATTCTAAGATGGGACTTCAAGCACGCTTAATGTCACAAGCTCTTCGTAAGCTAACGGGTACTATTAATAAAACGGGTTGTTGCTGCATTTTTATTAATCAGTTAAGAGATAAAATCGGTGTGATGTTTGGTAGTCCAGAAACAACAACTGGAGGAAATGCCCTTAAGTTTTATGCTTCAGTTCGATTAGACATTCGCAGAGCAGGTCAAATTAAAGAAAGTGCAGATTCCATTACTGGTAACCGTACAAGAGTTAAAGTTGTAAAGAATAAATTAGCTCCTCCATTTAAAGTGGTTGAATTCGATATTATGTATGGGGAAGGTATTTCAAAAGCTGGTGAGGTATTGGATTTAGGTGTTGACCTCAATGTAATTGATAAATCAGGTTCCTGGTTTTCGTATAATGGCAATAGATTAGGACAAGGACGTGATGCTGTTAAGGATTTGATTAAAGATAATCCTGAATTAATGGATGAATTAGAAATGAAAATTAAAGAAAAGATCAAAGGCAATGAAAATGTCTTGTTAGACAAAGATGTTGCTCCAGAAGTTGAATAGTAATATATAGATGTTTGATACTAAAAAAGGAGTCAATTTTTTGACTCCTTTTTTATTTTAATTAGCGCTTAAGTTGAATCGGTTAAATAGTTTTCTTACCGTTTTTTCCACTGATTTGTCAGTTTCCATGGCCTCAGATATGGATTGTACGGCATGAATGACCGTGCTATGATCCCTGCCACCAAAATGATATCCAATCGATTTTAAAGGCAAATTTGTTAGTTCTTTAAGCATGTACATGGCTACTTGTCTTGGAAAAACATTTTCTTTTTTCCGACATTTTCCTTGTAGTGTTTGTAGGTCAACATCAAAGTGAAGTGTTACTACATCTAATATATTGTCAACACTTAATTCTTTTTCTTGATCATTTACGATACTCTTTAGTGTTGTTTTGGCTAACTCAATATCGATTTCTTTTCGTGTTAATGAAGCCTGGGCCATTAACGAAATGATGACTCCCTCTAATTCTCTTACGTTTGTCTGAATGGAGTTAGCTAAATACTCTAAGACATCAATATTGATTTGTATTCCATCGTCTTGAAGCTTTTTCTGAATAATGGCAATACGTGTTTCAAAATCTGGTTGCTGTAAGTCTGCCGTTAATCCCCATTTAAATCGACTAAGTAAACGATCTTCCATTCCTGCCAAATCTCTTGGTGCTCTGTCAGAAGAAAGTATTATTTGTTTTCCTGATTGATGTAAATGATTGAAAATATTAAAGAAAGTTTCTTGTGTTTTTTCTTTTCCAGAAAGAAATTGAACATCGTCTATTATAAGTACGTCAACTTGCAAGTAAAAATTTGTAAAGGTTTCAATGGAATTGTTTCTAATCGCATTAACAAATTGATTCGTAAATTTTTCCGTTGACACATACAAGACAAATTTTTCAGGGAACTGGTCTTTAATTTGGTTTCCTATAGCCTGTATTAAATGTGTTTTCCCTAATCCCACACCACCATAGATCATTAATGGATTAAACGACGTTAAACCAGGCTTATTTGACACAGCCATACCGGCCGCTCTTCCTAGGCGATTACAGTCACCTTCAATAAACTTATCAAAAGTATATTTAGGGATCAAATATGAATCAAGTTCTAAGGAATCTAAATCCTTAAATTGAAAAGGGTTTTTAGAATGAGTAGGTTGATTATTGGAATACTTTTCATTAAAAGTATTCTGCGAATTTTGATTTGAAAAGTTGGTCGGTAAATTAAATGTAATAGGAGGGTTTTTTCTATCGCCTTTGTCAATGACCACCGAATATTCTAACATCCCATTTTTACCAATAACTAGATCAATTGCTTTTCTGAAAATAGAAACATAATTTTCTTCAAGCCACTCGTAAAAAAATTGTGAAGGAACTTCAAGTGTCAGTGTATTGTTTGAGAATTTCAATGGGACAATGGGAGTGAACCATGTATTGAAATTATGCTCTGATATATCTTCTTTGATTATCATTAAGCACTTATTCCACAATTCGTTAACTCCTATTTGCATTTTTATTCTTATATATTGATAATATTGGTCACT
>CANIYB010000022.1 GCA_947471105.1 Cytophagaceae bacterium | reverse complement strand
TGAGATGGAATTTCATACATCGCATCATTCATGATGGCTTCCATAATCGATCTTAAACCTCTGGCACCTAATTTAAATTGCATCGCCTGTTCTACTAAGTAGCTCAACGCCTCTTTGGTAAAGCTTAGCTTAACTCCCTCCATATCAAAAAGCTTGCTATATTGTTTCACAAGCGCATTTTTAGGTTCAGTTAAAATAGACAATAAAGCTACACTATCTAAAGGATTCAAATAAGTAATCACTGGAAGTCTACCTAATAATTCAGGAATCAAACCAAATGATTTTAAATCTTGGGCCGAAACATATTTCATAATTTGATCTTGTTCAAAAGACTTATGAAACGTATCATCTCCTGAGAAACCAATAGGTCTAGCATTTAATCTTTTGGCAATATGACGTCCAATTCCGTCAAAAGCACCCCCACAAATAAATAAGATATTTTCTGTGTTGACCGCAATCATTTTTTGATCTGGATGTTTTCTGCCTCCTTGCGGTGGAACATTTACAATGGAACCTTCCAATAATTTTAAAAGTGCTTGTTGGACTCCTTCACCAGAAACATCTCTCGTAATCGAGGGATTATCTGATTTTCTAGCAATTTTATCGATCTCGTCGATGAATACAATGCCACATTCAGCTTTGGCCACATCGTAATTAGCCGCCTGTAATAACCTAGTTAAAATAGTTTCTACGTCCTCTCCTACATAACCCGCCTCCGTAATCACGGTAGCGTCAGCGATACAAAAAGGCACTTGAAGTCTTTGAGCTAATGTTCGGGCCAAATAGGTTTTTCCTGTACCGGTTTCCCCCACCATCAATATATTTGACTTCTCGATCTTCACTTCGTCATTTGAGGCTGGTTGCATCAAACGTTTATAATGATTGTATACGGCTACCGAAAGATGTTTTTTTGCTTCATCTTGCCCGATCACATATTCATCTAAATACGCTTTTAAATCTTTGGGTTTTACTAATTCAAACTTTTTATCTGTTGGCTTTTCTTTCCCCTCTGGCCCTAATTCCTCTTTAACAACTTCGTATCCTTGTTGCAAGCAATTGTTACAAATATGCCCTTCGATTCCGGACAATAACATACCCACTTCATTTTTGGAACGACCACAAAAAGAGCAATTAATTTTTTTAGTTGCCATGAATTAGACAGTCCTAGTTAAAATCTCATCAATCAAGCCATATGCTTTAGCTTCTTCTGATTTCATCCAATAATCTCGATCGGAATCTTTTTCAATTTCTTCAAATGACTTGCCTGAATGTTTAGCTAAAATTTCATATAATTCTTGACGTATTTTGACAATTTCCCTAGCTGTAATTTCGATATCACGGGATTGTCCTTGCGCACCGCCGGATGGTTGGTGAATCATAATTCTAGCATGTTCCAAAGCTGAACGCTTTCCGGCAGCACCACCCGCTAACAGAACGGCGCCCATCGAAGCAGCTAATGAAGTACAAACGGTAGAAACATCTGGACGGATATAATTCATCGTATCATAAATACCTAAACCTGCATAAACGGATCCTCCTGGGCTATTAATGTACATCACAATGTCCTTTTTGGCATCCGTAGATTCCATAAAAAGCAATTGGGCCACAATGATATTCGCCATATAATCATCCACAGGAACTCCCATAAATATAATGCGATCCATGATTAAGCGAGAGAAAACATCAATTTGAGCAAACCGCATGGGCCGCTCTTCAATAATGTACTGCGTCATGTCTTCAATTTGATGAATAGGGCGATCGCCAATATTATTCATGTATTGATCAACGGCAAGGCCATTTAAACCTCTGTGATGCACCGCATACTTACGAAACTCTTCTCCAGATAAATCCTTAGGAATCATGATATTTATATTTAAGATTCAAATTTACAATTTTTCGAGTTAAAATTGATATGCACTAAACCGAAAAACCATTATGTTAGTTCACAGAAAACCCCGCAAAAACGGGGCTTCTTAAAAAAATCTATTTTTATTACTAAAGTGCGGCAGCTATTGCTTTAAATTTATCCACATCTATTTTACTTGTCTTGAAAGAAATATTCTCTACAATTGCATTAGATACCTTATCCGCAAATGCTTGATTGTATAGGTTCATGAAATTATCTGATTTAGACTTATCACTTAAATAACCCATCGCAATTTTCTCAATCATTTCTTCAATTCCAGGTTGATCTGATGATAAATAACCCCCAAATTGCTGACGTACCATGTCTTTGGCTTTTTCCACCACCTCAGCATATTCTACTTTAACTTCAAATTTATCTGCTACGCTATTCTTAATTAAATTCCAGCGAATGTCCTTTTTTACATTGTCAAAATCTTTCTCTATATCATCAGCAGTAAATTTACCCTCATTGATACGAATAAGCCATGTCTTTAAAAATGCATCCGGAAGGTCTATTTTTATTTGATCCAACAAAGCTTTCTCCGCATCTATTTTCAACAAATAATTAGCCTCTCTTTTATAATTCTCATCGACTATTTTAACCAATTCTTCTCTAAAAGTTTTTTCATCAGTAGCCTTTCCAGCACCTAATACTTTATCAAAAAATTCTACATTCAATTCTGAAGGAATTTGGCGAGTAATATCTTCCACCACATAAGTAACTTCTCCTTTTAAATCAGAAACTTCATCTTCTTTCTTTCCAGTAGCCAATGCCAACGATTTATCATCCACAAACACCTTGTCGATGTCAAATTTCAAACTATCATCTTTTTTGGCACCCAAGAATATTTTCTTAGACTTATCTTTTATGGCATGCATTGGAATCGCTGACTTCTCAACCCAATCTCCTTGTGTGAATGTTCCAAAGACTAAATCACGATCTTCTACTGTATCTGGATGCGTTTGCTCACCAAATTGCTTTTTAAGATTTTCAATCGTCTCTTCTATTTCCTTTTTCTCAGCCTTGATCTCGTAAGAGGTAAGTGATTTGATTTTTGATAAGTCGACCGTAAAGTCACCATGGAATCCTAAATCATAATGAAAGGTGAATTCTGTGTCTTTTTCCCAATCGATGGAATCCGTTTCCTCAATCGCAGGAAGTGGCTCGCCAACTAAATTCAATTTATTTTCTTTGATATAATCACTTACTGTATGACCTAATAAATGATTGATTTCCTCGACAAGAACGGATTGACCATATAATTTTTTGACTAAAGCAGTTGGAACCATGCCAGGACGGAATCCCTTTATGCTCGCCTTCTTGCGATAATCCTTTAATTTGGCGTCAACTTTTTCTTGATAATCGGCCTCTGATACAACAACTGTCAAACGACCTTGTAAATCATTTGCGTGGTTGAGTGAAATATTCATATGATTATATTTTAAATTTCTATTAAAAAAGCCCCCAAAACCTTAAGAGTGTTGAGGGCTTGCCATTGGTACGGGCGAAGGGACTCGAACCCCCATGCCTCGCGGCGCCAGATCCTAAGTCTGGTATGTCTACCAATTCCACCACGCCCGCGTAATTTGGAGTGCAAAGGTAATTAGCAAAAATAACTATTCCAAAATGATTGTTATATTTATGAATAAAGAAAAATCTGAATTAAATTTGATTTACAAAACCACTCCAAAATGGAATCTGAAGAAATAAATCCTCGTTGGGGTAAATGGTACATTGGCCTAATTGCATTTCTCATTTCGGTGATTATTATATTCATCATTATTTCCAATCAATTTCAATAAAACATGGAATATTTAGATTGGATCGTTTTGATTTTAACCATTGGCGGAATTGTCGCTTATGGTAGTTGGCAAGGAAAACAAGCCAAAAAATCGCTAAAAGGGTATTTATTGGCCGACCGGGAATTACCTTGGTACCACATATTATTATCTGTGATGGCCACACAAGCTTCAGCCATCACTTTCCTTTCCGCTCCAGGCCAAGCCTACACCGATGGCATGCGCTTTGTCCAATTTTATTTGGGACTACCTATCGCCATGATTGTTTTATCTGTCACATTTATACCGCATTATTACCAATTAAAAGTTTATACCGCGTATCAATTTTTAGAAAAAAGATTTGATCCGAAAACGCGTGTTTTAACGAGCTTATTATTTTTAATTCCACGCGCATTATCAACTGGAGTGACGATCGCTGCTCCTTCCATTATTTTATCCACTTTATTAGGCTGGGACTTGACATGGACTAATGCAGTTACGGCGGCTATCGTGACTACTTATTGCATCCTTGGAGGATCTAAAGCTATATCCTATACGCAAATGTTACAAATGTCGGTCGTTTTAGCGGGCATGGTCATGGCGGGGGTTCTGATTATTTACAAGCTACCTGAGGAGATTGGCTTAAAAGAATCTCTGCATATCGCGGGAAAAATGGGTAAGATTAATTTGATTGATTGGAAGTTTGATTTAAATAATCGATATAATATCTGGTCGGGAATTATCGGTGGCTTCTTTTTGCAGTTGTCTTACTTTGGAACGGATCAAAGCCAAGTAGGCCGATATTTAACGGGCCAATCAGTCTCTGAAAGTAAAAAGGGCTTGCTTCTTAACGGGTTTCTTAAAATCCCCATGCAATTTTTCATTTTGTTAGTCGGGATTTTAGTTTTCGTTTTTTACCAGTTCAATGAACCACCCATGTTCTTTAATAGGAACTCAGAAGCAAAGTGGGTGGCGACGAAAGGGCATGAAAAATTTGAAACAGAAAAATCAGCCATCTTTCAAGCTAAAAAAGACTTAGATATCCAATTGGTTCATTCGCTTGATAATCCAGGAGAAACGTCAAAAATCAAAAATGAATTACAAAAATTACAGCTAAGGCAAGATGAAGTAAGGAAGGAAGCTGTGGCTTACATCAACAAAAATGAACAAAAAATAGAGCCTCAGGATACTAATTATATATTCTTGCGATTTATTATAGATCAATTACCCATTGGAATAGTTGGATTTTTAATCGCCATGATTTTGTTGGCCTCCATGGGATCAATGGCCTCGGCATTTGGTTCGTTAACGTCGACCAGCATGGTCGATATTTACCAGAGATTTTTAATTAAAAACTCGACCAATAAACATTATTGGATCGTATCGAAATTAATTACGTTAGGCTGGGGGATTTTATGTTTAATCGTAGCTCAGTTTGCGGTTAACATGGGAAGCTTGATCGAGGTGGTTAACATCCTTGGCTCCTGGTTTTATGGGACTATATTAGGCATTTTTCTTTGTGCATTTTACTTACCTAAGACAAAAGGATCACATGTTTTTTGGGCGGCTTTGTTGGCAGAGGCATTTGTTATCTACGCCTGGAAAGTCGATTTAATGGCATTTTTGTGGTTAAATGTCCTAGGGTGCTTATTGGTCATGATCTTTTCGCTAATTTTACAAAACATTAGCAGCCTTTTTGCCAAAGAATAACATCTCAAAATAATTAATGCTATTTAATTCCATATCTTTTTTGATTTTTTTACCCATCGTATATGGACTTTATTGGTGGATTCAATCTTGGGAAAATTTCAAACATACGATATCCGTTCAAAATATATTATTACTCATTGCCAGTTATTTCTTTTATGCTTATTGGAACATTTGGTTCTTAGGCTTATTGATTTTCTCCACATCACTAGATTATTTTTCTGGACTTAAAATTGAAAATTCTGCTACGAACCAGCATAAAAAAATATGGTTTTGGCTTAGTATTTCCATTAATTTAGGCTTACTCGGAATATTCAAATACTTTAATTTCATTTCTATTAACCTGAGCGAATTGCTTGGAAATTTCGGTTGGACTTACCAACCCATGCTTTTATTAATCGCATTGCCCATTGGCATTTCTTTTTATACCTTTCACGGCTTATCGTATGTCATTGATATTTATCATGATAAAATAAAAGCCGAAAAGAATATCTTAAATTACAGCTTATTCGTATGCTTCTTTCCTTTATTAGTGGCAGGGCCTATTGAGCGAGCCCAACATCTTATCCCGCAATTAGTACAAAGAAAAGTTTTTAATCGGGCTAAAACCATAAATGGTTTACAACAAATGCTATGGGGATTTTTTAAAAAAATTGTGATCGCCGACAATTGTGCCGTTTTTGTCAATCAAATTTTTTCTGATTACGAAAATTTAAATAGCTCAAGTTTATTTATTGGAGCTATTTTCTTCTCCTTTCAGATTTACGGAGATTTTTCGGGATATACTGATATTGCTTTAGGTGCCGCGAGACTTTTTGGGATTGAATTATTTAACAACTTCTCATACCCCTATTTTTCAAAAAGCATTAATGAGTTTTGGAAACGTTGGCATATATCTTTAACCTCATGGTTTAGAGATTATATCTATATTCCCATGGGAGGCAATCGAGTAAACCCGATCAGAAAAATTATAAATACGATTGTCGTGTTTCTTGTTAGCGGATTTTGGCATGGAGCTAATTGGACTTATATTAGTTGGGGCTTCTTAAATTCCATTTTCATATTACCCAAAACATTGTCGCAAAAAAAACAATCTATTGATTCAAATAAAATGGCGGGTAAGGTAGTTGGCGCATTTCAAATGCTGTTAACCTTTTTGACCGTCAGTATTTTGTGGGTTTTCTTTAGATCAAAAACCGTGTATGATGCGTTGAAATATTTACAGAATCTTGTGTATAAATGGGATTCGATTCTTCCTGATTTCAATGGTCGAAAAAGTGCATTAGTACTTTCCATCATCATTTTTGTTTTTATGATTTTCGAATGGATTGGAAAAAGTTACAATTGCCCTTTGGTATTTACCAATTCATTCAAAAACAAATGGCTTAAATGGGGATTTTATTATGCGATCATCTTTAGCATATTGTATTTCTATAGGGGAAACGATCAATTCATATATTTCCAATTTTAAATAGATGAAACATTTAGCTCGAGATATTTTCAAGTTTTTAGTGATATTTTTGATCCTCTTTCATCTATATCCAGAATATAAATATTGGACAAACAAATATAAAGAAGAAGTCAATGGAGGTGAAGTTTATCAGGCTATTGAAAAAAGCAAAAAGAGGGGGAAAAAGAAAAAATTGATTTTAGGAGATAGTGTGACTAAGCAATTTTCAGAATCAGATATTGACACCAATATATATTTAAATTTAGCCTCTAATCAAGCCATTTCACTGGTTGGACAATTTTGTCTTTTGACCAATTATGTTCAAACAAAAAATGAAATAGATACTTTGTATTTAATCTATCATCCGCTCAGTTTTTCCAATAATCTAGATAATTCATTCACTTTTCATTATTTTGAAAAACCTTTTTATGGGAACGAATACATGCCTTTATTAACAGAGGAAGTAAAAACTCAGATAGAGAAAATACCCTTCCATTACTTAGCAAAATACCATCCAGTATTGACGAGTAATTGGTCGCCCACATTTTCAAATGGCGAAAAGAAAAAGTCCTTTATTTCAAATATTTCGAGGATATATCTAGAAAAAATAGTGCTACTCTGCCAGGCAAAAAATATTCGATTATTTATTGTCTCTCCGCCGATCAATCAAAAATTCAAAAATGAATTTTTAGCTATTAAAAAATCAACCAAAAATTTTTACCTGAAATCCTATTTTGAAAACTTGAAGTATTATCCTGAATCCAATTTTTTCCCTGATCACATCCATTTAAACAAAAACGGATTGAATTACTTTTCATTTCAAGAGTTACTCACTAATTCAACACCGAAATAGAGAATTTGACGGGTACCACCGGCTTTTCATCATACGATTTTTCGGCTTTAATGGAATCTAACACAGCCATTCCTTTGGTTACCTTCCCAAAAACGACATAATTTTTATAGAAAGGCGCTGCCTGTTCAGAATCTGTCACGATAAAAAATTCGGTTGGCGATGACGACTTCTCGGGATTTCCTTCATCATATCGAGCCATGGCAATGCTTCCTCTTACCGGCTTCAGTCCATCTATATATTCAGCGGGCACTAAATAACCCAAACGATCCATAAACTCTCCTCCCCCTTGAATGCCTGAATCATAAATATTTCTATAAAAATGCCGGTCATCAAAATATCCCATTTTAACCAATCTAATAAAATTAATTCGGTGCAAAGGAGTCCTTGGGTCTAATTCAATTTCAAAATCTCCCAAGCGTGTGGTAAATACTATTTTTGACTCTTTATTATCTTGTGCCGATGAATTGAGTTGGCCCGCAACATCTACCGGCTTTAATTTCCAATCCGGCTGACAACTGCCCATGAGAATTAACATTAGCAGCAAACTACATAATCGAATCATGCTTAAATACTTATAAATTGTTCGTAAAATTAAAATAAAAAAGGGAACCGAAGTTCCCTTTTTTATCAAAGATAAAATCATGATTTATGCATGATTTACTTTCTTTCCTAAGAAATATAAACCAATGAAAGCGACAATTAAGATCGCTGGGAAAATCAACATATTTGACAAGGTTGCTTGGCCTGCAGCTAAATCAGCAGCATCACCTACTAAACCATTACTTAAGGCAACAGTTTTGTTTGAATCAATCCAGCCACCGATGATCGGTTGGAACATAGACGAAGAAAACATACCAATTCCACCTAAAATAGAAAGTCCTAAAGCTCCTGTTTGAGGCATTGTCTCGCCTACAAAACCAAGCATGTTTGGCCAGAAATAACAGATACCTAATGCATAGAAAACAGCAGCTACATATAACATAGAACCGTCCATGGTACTCATCATGTAGATACCGATCACACCAAATACTGCGGAACCTAATAAAACTCCAACGGTATTTAATTGCTTAATGATGGGTCCTGCAAAGTAACGACCAACAGCCATTAAACCCGTAACCAAAGCTAATATCAACATAGGACTAGCGCCTGCTTTCGCTAAAATAGGGCCAACCCATTGCTGAGGACCGAATTCAGAAATTGCAGTTAAAGCCATACAAGCAGCCATAAATAAATACAAAGGATTTAACATCGCTTTGAAATTATCTAATGTAGTGTTTTCAGCTATACGAGGCTTAGGGAAAGTTTGACCAAAGAATAAATAAGCATAAACAACAGTAGGGATAATAATTACCCATACTTGAGTTTGCCAAGCCATTCCTGAATCTGTCATAAATTTAGAAATCAAAGAACCGATAACGATTCCACCTGGAAACCACATGTGGAAACGATTCAATTTACTATTGAAATCTAGTCCAGAATAAGAATCTGCAATCATTGGATTACAAGCTGCCTCTGTACATCCATTTCCTAATCCGATTAAAAGAGTAGAAATTAACAAAGTGTTGTAATCAACTGCATAAATTGTCATTAAAATACCAACTGCGTGTGCAATTAAAGCAATTTGCATAATCAATTTTGGACCTATGGCAGAGTAGAATACACCACCTAAAATCATAGAAATTGGAAAACCTAGGAACCACATTTGATTAATGTGACCTAATTGCTCATTAGATAAACTTAATTCAGTTCCTAATTGGGGTAAAATACCTGCCCGAATACTAAATGAAAAGGCAGTCGTGATAAGTGCAAAGCAACTTGCCAAGAATAGGCGATTTGCATTAATAGGTTGACTCATAGTTGTTTGGATTTAGTTAAAGGTTTAAAAAATAGGTTTTCTTTAAAAAATTAAATTTGAAATAGAAAAAATTATGTCAAAAAAACAAAAAGATTTTGATTTTTTATTCAAAAATTCTCATTTTTTTTATAAAATTCAGTAAATTCAAACTCTAATTATGGGCAATTTGATGAAATTAAGCCCTATTTTTGTGTAATTATAAATCTATTTTTAATTATGATACAAGGTGGTACTTCTACGCAGGCAAAAAGCCGACAAGGTAGAAAAATTAAGATGGGGATGATCGGTGGAAGTTTAGAGGCATTCATAGGTGCTGTTCATCGTCGGGGTGCTCAATTAGACGGTGAAATCGAATTAGTTTGTGGCGCATTTAGTTCAAGCGCACAAAAATCAAAAGAAACAGGAGAGGCGTTATATTTAGATCCTGCTCGCGTTTATGAGAGCTATGAAGAAATGATTTTAAAAGAAAAGGAGCTTCCGGAAGGCGAGCGAATGGACTTTGTTACCATTGTCACTCCTAATCATTTACATTTCCCAGCGGCAAAAATGGCTTTGGAAAATGGGTTTCATGTTGTTTCCGACAAGCCAGCTACCTTAAATTTGCCAGAAGCAAAAGAATTAAAAAAAATAATTGAAAAATCCGGATTAATTTATGCCTTAACCCATAATTATACCGCCTACCCGATGATCAAAGAGGCTAAGGCGCTTGTGGATGCTGGCGAATTAGGCGAAATCAGAAAGGTGATTGTTGAATATCCTCAAGGTTGGCTCATTGATTTGGTTGAAGCCACGGGTCAAAAACAAGCGACCTGGAGAACCGACCCAGAGCGATGTGGGGCCGCAGGAGCGATTGGGGATATTGGTACACACGCAGAGAATCTAGTTGAATATATCACAGGTTTAGAAATAGATGAGCTTTGCGCCGACCTAACTATTTTTGTCGAAGGGCGGAAATTAGATGATGATGGAAATATTTTAATTCACTACAGCAATGGTGCTAGAGGAGTTTTACATTGTTCTCAAATTTGCAATGGGGAAGAAAATGATTTAAATATCCGCATTTATGGAAGCAAAGCGGGTCTAGTTTGGCATCAAATGGACCCCAATACTATGATTTTGAAATCAAGAGATGGGGGCAGCCGAAATATTCGTACGGCTGTGGGCCAATTAAGTGATGCGGCGAATGCACATTGCCGTCAACCCGCTGGTCATCCTGAAGGATATGTGGAAACATTTGCGAATATTTACCGAAATTTTGCTTTTGCATTACGAGCGAGATGGGAAGGTAAACCACAAAATCCTTTGTACGATTTTCCAGGAATCGATGAAGGAATCAAAGGAATGGCATTCATTTCCAATGTGGTTAAATCAGCGCAAGACAATAAAAACAAGTGGATTAAATTTGAAATTTAATTAATAAAAACAATCATGAATAAAATTAAAATTGGAATTGTAGGTACAGGATTCATTGGACCCGCTCATATTGAAGCATTAAGACGTTTACCCAATGTGGAAGTAGCTGCTTTGTGTGAAGTAACCATTGAATTAGCTGAGGCTAAAGCAAAACAGTTAGGGATAAGCCGTTGGTATACCTTCGAAGACTTATTAAAGCAAGATGACATCCAAAGCGTTCATATTTGCACGCCTAATTTCTTGCATTATTCGCAGTCAAAAGCAGCTTTATTAGCAGGAAAACATGTGATTTGTGAAAAGCCTTTAGCCAAAGATCTACACGAAGCAGAGGAATTAGTCGCTATTGCTGCCAAATCTGGTTTAGTGAATGCCGTACATTTCAATTTACGCTATTATCCTTTGGTGCGCCAAATGAAAACCATGCGTGAAAAAGGAGATTTAGGGGAAATTTATTCGATTATTGGTTCTTATTTGCAAGATTGGTTATTCTATGCGACCGATTACAATTGGCGTTTAGAGCCTGACAAATCAGGGGATTCTAGGGCTATTGCCGATATAGGCTCTCATTTATTAGATGTTATTGAATACATCACGGGATTAAAAACGGTGGAAGTAATGGCTGATTTTAATACGGTTCATAAATTCAGAAAAAAGCCATTGAAGCCAGTAGAAACGTATTCGGGTAAGATGTTACAACCTGAAGATTATGCGGATGTGCCGATTAATACAGAGGATCATGCCAACGTACTATTGCGTTTCGACAATGGAAATAGAGGTTCAGTGACCGTTTCTCAAGTTTCAGCAGGACGTAAAAACCAATTGAAATTAGAAATTTCAGGATCAAATAAAACTTTTGCATTCAATTCTGAGTCACCCAATGAAATTTGGATTGGTAATCGCGACCAAGCAAACCAAGTGCTCATGCGCGATCCTTCGTTGGCCTACCCGGAAGCAACTGCCTTAATGACATTCCCTGGGGGACATAATGAAGGATTTTCAGATACGTCCAAACAACTATTCAAAGAAGTATACGCGGCCATCGAAGAGGGCAAGCAACCGGAAAATCCGAAATTCCCTACTTTTGCGGACGGATACCGTGAATTATTAATTTGTGAAAGAATTTTAGATAGTACACGCAAGCAAGCTTGGGTGAAAATATAAACCTTATTATTATGCAAACGATTAAAGGACCAGCTATTTTCCTGGCACAATTCATGGGGGATGAAGCCCCGTTTAATACATTAGATGGCATTACTACATGGGCGGCCTCACTTGGATATAAAGGAGTTCAAATTCCTTCTTGGGATGGACGCTGCATAGATTTGCAAAAAGCGGCTGAATCAAAAACCTATTGTGATGAACTGAAAGGAATGTTGGCTGCCAAAGGCTTACAAATAACGGAACTGTCTTCCCATTTACAAGGGCAATTAGTGGCTGTAAATCCAGCATATGACTTAGGATTTGACTCTTTTGCTCCAGATTCAGTTAAGGGGAATCCTAAGGCTAGAACGGAATGGGCGATCCAACAATTAAAATATGCGGCACAGGCATCTAAAAACTTAGGCTTAACTGCGCATGCAACCTTCTCAGGTTCATTAATGTGGCACACGGTTTATCCTTGGCCACAAAGACCCGCTGGTTTAGTCGAGCAAGGATTTAAAGAATTGGGACGCCGCTGGTTACCTATCTTAAATGCTTTCGACGAAGCGGGTGTTGACTTATGCTATGAAATTCATCCGGGTGAGGATTTGCATGATGGAATAACGTTTGAAATGTTTTTAGATGAGGTGAAAGGACATAAGCGGGCAAATTTATTATACGACCCTTCACATTTTGTTTTACAAGCGTTAGACTACAAACAATACATTGATTTTTACCACGAGCGAATCAAGATGTTCCACGTAAAGGATGCTGAGTTTAACCCCACAGGAAAACAAGGTGTTTATGGGGGATTTCAATCATGGATCAATCGGGCAGGTCGATTCCGTTCGTTGGGAGATGGCCAAGTGGATTTTAAGAGCATATTCTCTAAACTAACCCAATACGGATATGATGGCTGGGCCGTGTTAGAGTGGGAATGCTGCATCAAAGACCCTGTTCAAGGAGCTACAGAAGGAGCGCCATTTATTGCCAGTCATATCATCAAAGCGACTGAAAAAGTATTTGACGATTTTGCAGGAACAGGTGCAGACGAGGAATTTAACAAAAAGATTTTAGGACTTTAATTCCAAAAATCTTAAAATAAAAAACGCTAACAGTTTGAGTTTCTCAAATTTGTTAGCGTTTTTTTATACTTACAAAAAAAATTAAAAACGGTGACTGACAGTCGCTGAAATAAAGTAATCAGCAAAAGCCGCATCTCCCTGTCTCAATCCTGCCGGATCTTTCAAATCATACGCACTTTTAATACGATTACGTACAACGGCTAAAGGCATAGTTAAGGAGAACATATTTTTTGATTTGGAATAAGAAATTCCGGGCTCAACCGAAATAATATAGCCTGGGCGCCTAAAACCATCACTTCCTCCCAAAAGATCATAGGCAGGAATTCCTTCCATACGACCGCCTAACATAACTTGAAACCCTTTAGTAGGAATTAAATCGTAAGCAACTCCTACCCTTGCAGCAAATTGGTCTGCCACCGAATGATATCGAATCATTAAATCAGTGATGGGTTTATCTGAAGCAAACTGTTCTGTTTCATTCACATTTTGCGGACTTAATAGATAAAAACCGTTATAATATAAAAGTGATTTAGTTCCCAAAAGCTTGTATCCTTGAACTTCAAAATTAAACCCGATCGCTCCATCGCCTAATTGGATCGACTGGTCCACGGGTTTTTCCAAGGTATAATCGGAACCATCCGCTTTGCGGCGATGAACCATATCTTTTACGTTTGAATTTCCAGTGGCTAATTTGACACCTAGGCCCAACATAACATTTGCTTTGGGATGTTTTAACGGATCTAAAATCCAATAATTAGCGGTTAGACGCGCATCACCAATTCCTACAGATTTCGTTTCAAATCGATTCCTCCCAGGATTTCCCGATACCGCGTTTCCATAATGTTCATACATAGAAGAACGGTCATTGTATGAAAAAGGCAAATTAACACTTACCGATAAGCGACCTGTCACTGAATAACTAATTCCCAAATCAGCACTTTGCGTATTGTTGATCACATTCGTGCCCTCAGCTTCCCTTTGTGCCTGATATTCAGTACCTACAAAATGCTTATATGAATGAAGGCTACGCATCCCCAAGGAAACTTGCCATTGACCAGGAGACATTAATGTATTTGAATTTGGCCCAGATCCTACGGCACAACTCATGTGACGAACTGCGATACAGCCCTGGCCTTTACCTAGAGAAGGAATTAGACCTATTAAAAAGAGTAAAAATATTTTTTTCATAGATTAATAATCGAGCAAAATTAGCTTATTTTTCAATGACGGTTCCTAATTCTTGAGATATATTTTTTTGAACTTCTTTAAGCCGGATGAAATTGACCAGTAAATCATTCATGTCATTGGGATCGCCTTGGAAATTAGCCATCAAGTCCAATGATTCCTGTAACCTCTGATCATTATACACTTTACGTAACCTCAATACATTTTTATAGGCTAAATCTTCCAGCATTTCAGCCTCATTCGTCACTTTAATTTCATGGCGATCTTTCCAAGTGGTTGACAAATTATGCTTCTCTGATGAGCAATCAATGGCAAATCGTTGGATTTCTTCGTCGGTGTGATGCAAATAAAATTCAGGTTTTAGGCTATTGCTATTTTTAAATTCCGTTTTACATATTTCCATCAACTTATTAAACAAAGGCATTTGGAATAATACCCCATCTAATTCCTCTAATAAATACTGCGTAACAGAAACACCTGGCGCTTTTTCTGGATTTATTTCCAGGTGACCGAAGTTGACCAACAAACGAATGCATTCAGATTCCTGGTAAAAAGCTAAATTTTGATACGATTCAACACCCGAGTCTGAAACAGGTTCAATCAAATTTTGGACTTCAGAAAATTCTTGGCTCGAAATGGGCGCGGAACCCGATTGTGAATTGGCACCCCCTCGTTGCTTTAAATTCTTTAAATGAATTTTATTCATTTCGGCCAACAACACATCTTCTTCTAAGCGCATTAAAGAAGATGTTTTCTGAATAAAAAGACTGCGCTGAATAGCATCAGGAATCTTAGAAATGCTCAGAACCATTTCCTTAATCAATTCAGATCTTTTAAACGGATCATCACCGGCCTCTTGCAAAAATAAATTGGCCTGAAATGAAATAATGTCTTTAGATTCTTTTTTGAT
>CANIYB010000021.1 GCA_947471105.1 Cytophagaceae bacterium | reverse complement strand
TGTCAATAACACGGCATCATAATATTCCAATCGGGCATTAATGCCAAAACGAGCACGCAATGGGGAGGTCAATAAACCTGCCCGAGTGGTCGCCCCAATCAAGGTAAATGGATTTAAACCTATTTGAATGCTTCGGGCGTTTGGACCGGAGTCCAACATGATATCAATTTTGTAGTCCTCCATCGCAGAATATAAATACTCCTCAACGATGGGATTCAGGCGATGTATTTCGTCAATAAATAAGACGTCAAAGGGTTGCAAATTGGTCAACAAACCAGCCAAATCTGAGGGTTTATCCAACACAGGGCCCGAAGAAATGCGCAAAGTTGAGCCTAATTCATTGGCAATAATGTGCGACAATGTCGTCTTACCTAAACCTGGAGGTCCATGCAATAAAACATGATCTAAAGCCTCTTCGCGGCCTTTTGCAGCGCCTACAAAGATCTTTAAATTGTCGATAATTTTTCCTTGACCAGAAAAATCAAGAAAGCTTAAAGGACGTAAGGCCTTATCAAATTCCTTTTCTTGAGGATTTAATGATTCTGATTCCCCTGTTAAATAATCTTCGCGCATCTATTTGACAATAATTCAAATTTGAAATCAAAGATAATTTTTTTATTGCGAAGATTTCATAGTTTTGGAAAACCAAAATAAAAACCTAAAACTATGTCATCAATTTTTATAGGCGAACTCGCCGGTACAGCTACGTTATTATATCTTGGAAATGGTGTGGTCGCAAATATGCTTTTGAAAAATACAAAAGGAAATGGGGCCGGATTATTGGCCATAGCCGCATGTTGGGCTTTCGCAGTAACTATAGGAGTTTTCGTTTCTACTTATTTTGGCTCATCTGGAGCTCATTTAAATCCCATCGTAACTATTGCCGGCTGCATTAAATCAGGAGATTGGGCATTATTCCCAACGTACATCGGAGCTCAGTTGATCGGCGCCATGTTGGGCCAATTGTTAGTGTGGTTACACTATAAACCGCATTATGACGCGACAGATGATGCGGGAGCCATTAGAGCTTCATTTTGCACAGATCCTGCCATCAAAAATACACCCTTCAATTTTATTTCAGAGGCATTTGCCTCAGCCTTAGCTGTGGTAGCTTTAGGTACTTTTTCAAGTATTGAACACGGTCTTGGACCCTTTTTAGTTGGGATTTTAGTGTGGGCAATCGGATTAGGATTAGGGGGTACCACGGGTTATGCCATTAACCCCGCCCGTGATTTAGGTCCTCGAATCATGCATGCTATTTTACCGATTAAAAACAAGGGAACTTCCGATTGGGGATATGCTTGGATTCCCGTATTAGGGCCAGCTGCTGGCGCTGCCATTGGTGCATTTATATTGACGCTTAATTAACAAAATATGTATATAGGATCCATTGACCAAGGCACGACAAGCACTCGTTTTATTATTTTTAATAAGGGGGGAGAAATCATTTCGGTAGGCCAAAAAGAACATAAACAGATTTATCCACAAGCCGGTTGGGTCGAGCATGACTCAGATGAAATTTGGCGTAATACTCAAGAAGTCATTGGCTTAGCTTTAGGAAAAGCTAATTTATCAGCCAAGGATTTGGCGGCCGTAGGGATAACCAATCAAAGAGAAACCACCCTTGCATGGAATAAAGTCACAGGAAAACCCTATTACAACGCGCTTGTTTGGCAAGATACTCGAGTAGGTTCTGAACTGGCTGAATTAGCTAAAGATGGAGGAATGGATCGTTTCAGGGCTAAAACTGGTTTGCCGCTAGCTACCTATTTTAGTGGATTGAAATTAAGGTGGCTCCTAAATAATGTGAAAGGTTTACGAGAAGATGCGGAAAAAGGAGTGGCGCTTTTTGGCAACATGGATACTTTTATTGCCTGGAATTTAACGGGGGGAGTCGACGGAGGAATTCATATTACCGACGTGACTAATGCCAGTCGGACCCAATTAATGGATTTGGCTACTTGCCAATGGGATGATGAAATTTTACAAGTTTTATCGATTCCAAAAGCGATGTTGCCAGCAATTCAAGCCAGTTCCAAAGTGTACGCAAAAGCAAAAGGTGTTTTGGGTGGCGTTCCATTGGCAGGAATTTTAGGGGACCAGCAAGCCGCACTTGTGGGACAAACTTGTTTTGATCCGGGCCAAGGAAAAAATACCTATGGAACAGGTTGTTTTTTATTAATGAATACAGGTAAAAAACCAGTTCAATCACAGCATGGATTATTGACTACGGTGGCTTACCAGTTGGGCGACGAACCCGTACATTATGCATTAGAAGGTTCTGTGGCCATTACCGGCGCACTCGTTCAATGGTTACGAGATAATTTGGGCATCATCAAAAATAGTCCTGATATTGAAAAATTAGCCAAAGAAGTGGAAGATAATGGGGGATGTTATTTTGTACCTGCCTTTTCAGGACTTTATGCGCCCTATTGGAAACAAGATGCGCGCGGCGTTTTGGTGGGTTTAACTCGCTACGTAAATAAATCACACATTGCCCGAGCGGCTTTAGAGGCCACCGCTTTTCAAACTTGGGAAGTATTGGAGGCCATGGAAAAAGATGCGGGAATTTCGATTACCTCATTAAGAGTAGATGGTGGAATGGTGGTAAACCAATTGCTCATGCAATTCCAATCGGATATTTTGGGAGAAGAAGTTATTTGTCCAAAAATTATTGAAACAACAGCTTTGGGAGCAGCCTATGCGGCGGGATTAGCCGTTGGATATTGGGAAAATCTTGATGACCTGCGTAAAAACTGGGCCATCGCAAATACCTGGAAACCGAATATGTCCGTTGACACGCGCACAAAAATGCGATCGCAATGGAAGAAAGCAGTCACAAAAAGTTTTGATTGGGCTGAAGATTAATTAGCCCCTTTTAACTTTAGGTGAATCTAAGCGAGTGGTGCCATACGCAGGGCAATTATTGCTTTGAGCACATGAGCTCATAAACAAGGCGGCTAGTAGGGCAATGGCTGCAATTTTTTTCATATTTATACGGAAGCTAATTTTTCAGTTTTGACCATTTCTGGGCTTTCAATTTCTATAATAGCATTCAACGGCGTTTCTTGGTTTTGATTATATCCCAAAATCGTTAACATCGGACCACTCAATTGTTCCTCAGAAAACAATCTAGTTGTAATCGTTCCATCCTCTAATCGGTCCACAATTACATGCTTAGGAGCAGGAATTAAACAATGTTGAATCCCACCATAACCACCTAAAGACTCTTGGTAAGCACCTGTATGGAAAAAACCAACATATTGCCTTTCAGAATCTTCCTCAAAAATAGGTAAATATAAATCAGAACTATGCGCTTCCGTATTATAAAAATCCATGGAATCGCAAGTCAATCCTCCAAGATTCACCTTCTGATAAGGTAGGCCCCAATTATTGACAGGAAGCATAATGTATTTTTGGTTCATACCCCATGAATCAGGCAATTGGGTAATAAATGACCCATCGATCATGTACCAAAGCTCCTTGTCATTTTGAAGTTTTTGATCAATAATTTCATATAAAACAGCGCCACTTTCACCGACGGTATACGAACCAAATTCAGTGAATATATTAGGTACAGGCACGTTGTTTTTATTGCAAATCCATGAAATCGATTCTACAATTTCATCGACCATCGCTTGGTAATCATAATTAAATTGAAGTGATGTTTGAATCGGTAAGCCTCCACCTAGATCGATTGAATCCAGCTCAGGACAAATCTTTTTCATTTCACAATACTTGTAAATAAAGCGACTCAATTCAGACCAATAATAGGCGCTATCCTTGATTCCAGTATTGATAAAAAAGTGCAACATTTTTAGGTTGAACTTCGGATTTGGCTTTATTTTTTCTTCGTACAATGTATTAACATCCGAATAACGAACGCCTAATCGAGACGTATAAAAAGAGAAGTCTGGCTCCTCATCAGTAGCAATTCGAATAGCTAAATTAACCTTATCTGCCGTCACCGATTTTTCATAAAAATCGATCTCTTTTAAATTATCAAGGATTGGGATGCAATTAAATCCATCATTGATCAACTCCGAAATAAACTGGGTGTACAAAGGCTGTTTGTATCCATTGCACAGAATATAGGTCGATTTAGAAATTTTTCCTTGGTTGTACATATCCCGAATAATCGGAATATCAAAGGCACTACTTGTTTCTAAATGTACATGTTGCTTCAAAACCTCCTCTAAAATAAATGAGAAATGAGACGATTTAGTGCAGTAGCAATACGTGTAATTTCCTTTGTAATTATATTTTTTAATCGCATTTCTGAACAATAACTTCGCATTTTCAATGTGCTCAGAAATTTTTGGCAAATACGATATTTTTAATGGCGTTCCATATTGCTTGATGATTTCCATCAAAGGCACATTATTGAATAACAATTCGTTATCCTCATTAATGTTAAATTCCCTCGTTGGGAATTCAATGGTTTGATCAATAAGATCGATATAATTTTTCATCCCTAATCAACAAATATGTACTCAAGTGCACTTGAGTTAATGTAAAAACGTGCAAAACTGCAATAAAAGTATGTACTTTGCAAACTATTCAACATAATGTTCTATGCCGAAGATTCATTTTATCGCAATTGGTGGCGCTGCGATGCATAATTTAGCCTTAGCTTTAAAGGCTAAAGGATATCAAATTACAGGTTCAGACGATGAAATATATGAGCCTTCTAAAAGTTTATTAGCCTCCCATGGGATCCTGCCAGAAGAATTTGGTTGGTTTCCTGAAAAAATCACTGCCGATTTAGACGCGGTCATTTTAGGGATGCATGCCAAAGCCGATAATCCAGAATTAATTAAGGCTCAAGAATTAGGGATAAAAATCGAATCATACCCTTCATTTTTATATGAAGTAAGCAAACATAAACAACGTATTGTGATCGCCGGAAGTCATGGAAAAACAAGTATCACTTCCATGATTTTACATGTATTGAAAAGCCTAAATAGAAAATTTGACTATTTGGTTGGCGCCCGTATAGAAGGATTTGAATTAATGGCATCATTATCGGACGCCCCCATCATCATTATTGAAGGCGATGAATATTTAGCTTCTCCGATCGACCGACAAGCCAAATTTTTATTATACCAACCCCATATTGCCTTAATTTCTGGCATTGCATGGGATCATATAAACGTTTATCCTACCTTCAAATCTTACACGGATTCGTTCGATCAGTTAATTAAGCAAATGCCCAAAGCAGGTCATTTATTTTTTGATCAAACCGATGAAACATTAAGCAACCTAGTAAAAAACAGTCCCGAGGATATCGATGTGAATGGATATGAAGCACATCAAGCAGAAATTAAAAACGGGAATACCATTCTTAAAGGAGTGGATGGAAAAAGATATGAAATTGAAGTTTTTGGCCAGCATACCCTCAAAAATTTAAATGGGGCCCGTTTAATTTGCGAAGAGATCGGCGTTTCGAGCGCGGATTTCTATACAAGTATATCCACATTCAAGGGAGCGGCAAAAAGGCTTGAGTTAGTTGCAAAAAGCCCGAATTCGTTATTATATAAGGATTTTGCGCATGCCCCATCAAAAGTAGCCGCTACCACTGCTGCATTGAATGAACAATATCCGGAAAGAAAATTAGTGGCATGCTTAGAATTGCATACTTTTAGCAGTTTAAATCCAGCATTTTTGCCAGAATATGAATCCACCTTAGCAAAGGCGGACGAAGCCATCATTTATTTAAGCGAGCATGCTCGGCAAATAAAACAAATGGATCGAATGGAAGAATCGTTGGTTCAAAACTATTTTAAACACCCATCGTTGAAAGTGATCCGAGATCCTGCCACATTGGCCACAGAGCTGAGCGGCAAATCATGGCACGAGGCTAATTTACTAATGATGTCTTCCGGGACTTTTGATGAATTAGATTTAAAAGATTTAGCGGGAAAAATGGGCTTGTCAACTATTTAAAATGGCATCAAGTTCCGTTTTAAAATTAGTCAAAAGCATCTCTTTCATGCTAATTTTTCTTTTTTGCGTATTGATTTTACTTTGAATAAGTTTTTCCTCCAATTGACGATCTCGCTCAGCTTGCGCAATAAAATCATCCAATTCGCCTTTTTCCTTTTTTGTCATGTAATCCATTTGATTAATCATGATTTTCAATTGCTCCAAGCGTGGCTTTTCGTTTAAATTGGCATGCCGATAAGAAATGACTCTCAACAAATAATTCATTTCAAAAATCTTGTCGCAAGCATTTCTAAATCGTTCTGCCATAGAACGGTCAATCGTCTTAATTTGTGCAGAAACCTCTTTCCATTTAACTAAATAGGCTTTGGCAAGCTCTGCTGTGGCCACCATGTTAGCCTGATCACTTAATTTTATTTCAAGTTCACCAGTCATTGTGTTTAACTCCTGAACGCGCGGGTCTACTCGAGGCTTATAATCAATTCCTTTGATTCGATTATACTTCTCAAAAAACATATCATTGGCCTTCTTGAAATTCTTCCAAAGCATCGATTGCTTTTTAGGAGGTAATCCCAATATTGTTTTCCACTCCTTTTGCAATTCCTTAACCTTAACGACTGAATCGTCAATGTCTTCGGCTTTTCTTAATTGGTGTACTGAGTCAATAAACCCTTGAAGAATGGCAATTTTCTCGTCGATTTGACGATTTTTTTCTTCGAAATAAACTCTTCTACGAAGGAAAAAAGCATCTAATACAGCCTGGAATTCCTCAGAAAGCTCATCCTGAAATTGTTTATCTACCGGCCCTGTTTTGACCCATTTAATTTTTATGTCTAATAAATCTTCCGTGGCTTTTAAAATATCTTCTTGTTCAGCTAATTGAACAGCGTCTTGAATCAAAGCCCTTTTGATCTCCAGGTTTTTAATTTGATTATTCTGAATAAGCCCACGTAAATAAGACTCCATTTGCTCCAATTGGTCAAATAAGGGTAGGAAATCACCTAAGCCGTCAAATTCGCCTAAATAGGCTTTCATTTGAACGACCTTTGTTAGGAAGGATCCTTTATTTTGAACCGTGGTCACTTCGCGAGCTAAAATGTCAACTTTGTTTTTAGCTAACTCAAAGCGCTTGACAAAATAAGCTAAGGAAGCTTCTTCCGTTTCACGAACAAATCCAATTTCTCTTTGTGGGAAATTTAAGTAGGCACGTATGAAAACTTTGCCGTCTTGGCAAAATCCATACTCGTTTTCTGTGGCAGGTTTCATAAGATTAATTCATAGAGCTTCAAGCAAATGCTTTGGCTCAAATTGTACTTTATAATTTTTATCAAAATATTTAACTCACGAATTTATTTAAAAATAAATGAATAAATGAAGAATTTTTGATTAGAAATTCAAATTTTAACACAAAAATCACATTCTTTGCAGGTTATTAGAAAAAATTCAATCAAAATATGAGTAACGAAACCATTATATTTTCCATGGAACGCGTTTCTAAGGTAATTCCCCCTCAGAAAACGATCATTAAAAATATTTACCTTTCTTTTTTTTATGGAGCAAAAATTGGGGTCCTAGGTCTTAATGGTTCTGGAAAATCAACCCTTCTGCGAATTATAGCAGGGCTGGATAAATCATTTACAGGTGATGTGGTTTGGTCCCCAGGATATACCGTGGGGATGTTGGAGCAAGAACCCCAACTTGATCCTCAAAAAACGGTTTTAGAAGTAGTTGAAGAAGCGGTAGTTGAAATTAAAAATTTACTGAAAGAGTTTGATGAAATAAATGAGGCTTTTGGTGATGCAGATGCTGATTTTGATAAACTGTTAGCAAGACAGGGAGAAGTTCAGGAAAAGTTAGATCACTTTAATGCGTGGGAATTAGATAATCGTTTAGAAAAAGCGATGGATGCCTTACGTTGTCCAGACCCTAATGCACGCATAAGTACGCTATCAGGAGGAGAAAAAAGACGTGTCGCTTTGTGTCGTTTATTATTACAAGAGCCCGATGTTTTATTGTTGGACGAACCTACTAACCACTTGGATGCGGAATCCGTTGAGTGGCTGGAGCAACATTTACGTCAATACAAAGGGACTGTGATCGCCGTTACTCACGATCGATATTTCTTAGATAATGTAGCGGGCTGGATTTTAGAATTAGATCGTGGCGAAGGAATTCCTTGGAAAGGAAACTATTCATCTTGGTTAGAGCAAAAACAAAATAGATTAGCTCAGGAAGAGAAGACAGAATCTCGTAGGCAAAAAACATTGCAGCGTGAATTAGAATGGGTACGTATGTCGCCCAAAGCACGCCAGGCAAAATCGAAAGCCAGAATAGGAGCTTACGAAAAATTATTATCTGAAGAGAATAAGCAAAAGGAAGACAAGTTAGAATTGTTCATTCCGGCTGGCCCTAGATTGGGAAATAAAGTCATCGAAGTTCAAGGTGTTTCCAAATCTTTTGGTAACAAATTATTATATGAAAATGTAAGTTTTTCATTGCCTCCAGCGGGTATTGTTGGAATTATCGGACCCAATGGGGCAGGTAAAACGACGATGTTTAAATTGATTACGGGCCAATTGGAACCCGACAGTGGAAGTTTTGAGGTTGGCGAAACCGTAAAACTAGCCTATGTAGATCAAGAACATAATCAATTAATGGCAGAAAAATCAGTTTTTGAAACGGTTTCAGATGGCAATGACTGGGTGATGTTGGGCGGAAAGCAGTCCAATGCGAGGGCTTATGTGAGTAAATTCAATTTCAACGGAGCAGATCAGGAGAAAAAAATTGCCAATTTATCGGGTGGTGAGCGCAATAGAGTTCATTTAGCCATGATGTTAAAAGAGGGCGCTAACGTGCTTTTGTTGGATGAGCCGACCAACGACCTGGATGTAAATACATTGAGGGCTTTAGAAGAAGGATTAGAGAATTTTGCAGGTTGTGCCGTTGTCATTTCCCACGATAGATGGTTTTTAGATCGAATAGCCACTCATATTTTGGCATTTGAAGGAGATTCCCAAGTCACTTATTTTGAAGGAAATTATTCCGAATACGAAGAGGCTCGAAAGAAGAGATTAGGAAATGATATAACGCCTAAACGAATCAAATACAAGAAGTTGCAGTAGAGTTGGGCATTAATAATTTTAATTATGACACCAAGAGAAAAAATTCAATTAGTCATTGACGAAATGGGTAAAGTAGTGATTGGGCAGGAACGCTTAATCAACCGACTATTAGTTGGACTTTTCACCGGTGGCCACGTACTTTTAGAAGGAGTTCCTGGATTAGCCAAAACGTTAACGATTAATACACTTGCTAAAATCTTAGATTTACATTTCCAACGTATTCAATTTACGCCTGATTTATTACCTTCCGATTTAGTCGGAACTATGATTTACAATCCGCTGAAAAATGAATTTGAGGTAAAAAAGGGACCTATTTTTGCTCAAATCATTCTTGCGGATGAAATTAACCGTGCCCCTGCAAAAGTTCAATCGGCTTTGTTGGAGGCCATGGCTGAAAAGCAGGTGACTATCGGCGATACTACCTATCCATTGGACAAGCCATTCTTGGTTTTGGCTACTCAAAATCCCGTGGAGCAAGAAGGAACTTTCCCATTACCCGAAGCGCAAGTGGACCGATTTATGCTCAAGGTATTTTTAAATTACCTCGATAAAGATCAGGAGTTAGAAGTCATGAGGAAGATGTCCAATATGGACTTTGCCTATGAACCTAAGGCCATTTTGACATTTGACGATATTCAAAATATCAGAAAAGAAATCAATAATATTACCATCAGTGAAACACTTGAAAAGTACATCATTGAACTCATATTTGCCACCAGAAATCCAGCTGATTATGGCCTAACGAAAGAGGTCGATTACATCCAATTTGGAGCATCTCCGCGCGCAAGTATTCACTTAAATCTAGCCGCCAAAGTAATGGCCTATTTGGAGGGACGTGATTATGTTCTACCTGAAGACATCAAGGAAATGACACCTGATGTGCTAAATCATCGGATTATTTTAACGTATGAAGCGGAAGCGGATAATATATCCACGCTTCAAATCATTCAAACGATTTTAAGTTCGGTAGCCATTAATCGCTAATACTGAGTAAATAAAAAGCGAATGTCTCTTTTAAGGTAAATAATTAAAATATGAAATTTCGCCTCGCACTGATTATTAGTACTTGTCTATTTTTTAGCTTTACAGCTAAGGATCCTATGCGTGTGTTCCTTATAGGAGACTCAACGATGGCCGATAAATTACCAGCCGATTTTCCAGAGACGGGCTGGGGTATGCCATTCTCCAAACTTTTCAATGATGCGGTGGAAGTTCAGAACCACGCGTACAATGGCCGAAGTACCAAAAGCTTTCGCCGTGAGGGACGCTGGGCGAAGGTGCAAGCTCAATTAAAAAAAGGGGATTACGTATTTATTCAATTTGGACATAATGACGCTAAAGCCAGTGATACCGCTCGATATGCACCGTCGCAAACGGATTTTAGGGAAAATTTAACACGCTACGTGGCGGAAACCCGTGCAAAAGGTGGAATTCCGATCTTGTTAACACCGACGCAACGAAGAAAATTCGATTCCACGGGAGTGTTTGTAGACCAACATGCCGATTATCCCAATGTAGTGCGCGAGGTAGCAGCGAAAGAAAAAGTATTATTGATCGACATCGAAAAAGAAAGCAAAAAATACATTAGCTCAGAAGGCCCAGAAGGTGCCAAAAAAATGTTCCTGCATTATCCCGTAGGCATTTTTAGGAAGTTCATGAAAGGTGCGGCGGATGATACTCACTTTTCTCCATTTGGGGCAATGAAAATTTCCGATATGGTGGCAGAGGCTATATTAGCTTCCAATGAACATCTGCGAAGCTTCCTGAAAAAATCTATTTTCCCTCAAAAATACGAATTTGAGTTGCCTCTTGTTTCGACTACCGTTTTCAAAAAAGATACTTTTAATATCATTTCGTATGGCGCTATTTCTTCGGCAAATACACTGAATACGGGTGCGATCCAACAAGCGATTGATATGGCCTCAAAACAAGGTGGGGGGATGGTTTTAGTTCCATCAGGGTTTTGGTTAACAGGTCCCATTAAATTATTATCCAACGTAAATTTGCACATTTCAAGTGGTGCAGTGCTGCAATTCAGTAATAAACCAAAAGACTACCCACTTATTAGAACGAATTGGGAAGGAGTCGATGCCATCCGGGCGCAATCTCCTATTTCTGCCAAAGGCCAAAGAAACATTGCGATCACGGGTTCTGGTATTATAGATGGTGCAGGTGAAGCCTGGAGACCTGTAAAAAAAGGAAAATTAACGGCCGGCGAATGGGATAAACTCATTCATTCTGGAGGCGTTTTAGACTCAAAAAAGGAAACTTGGTATCCCACAGAAGGAGCTTTAAAAGCATCCACAATGGATAGACCAGGGGTCATTGCCGCTGGTTTTACAGAAGCTAATACGGAAGAAATTAAAGAATTTTTACGACCGAATATGATTAGTTTAAGGGAATGTGAGCAAGTTTTATTGGAAGGTGTGACCTTTCAAAATTCCCCTGCTTGGAACATTCATCCCTTACTTTGCAAGCATCTAACCGTTGAAAATATTCATGTTAAAAATCCTTGGTTTGCCCAAAATGGAGATGGGATTGACATAGAATCTTGTGAGTTTGTATCTGTACGAAATTCGAAATTCGATGTAGGTGATGACGGAATATGTTTAAAATCTGGCAAAGATGCGGAAGGTAGAAAACGTGCAAGGCCGAGCGCACATATTTTAATCGAAAATTGCATCGTATTTCACGGACATGGTGGCGTAGTTGTCGGAAGTGAAATGTCTGGAGGAGTACACGATTTATTTGTGAACAATTGCCAGTTCTTGGATACTGATGTTGGATTAAGGTTTAAAACAATGAGGGGCCGAGGAGGGGTGGTTGAAAATGTTTTCATTCGAGATATATCGATGAAAAATATCGCAGGGGAGGCCATACTTTTCGATATGTATTATCAGGGAAAAGATCCTGTTTCTACCTTTGGTAATGGGGGTGAAACACCAAAAATAGAATTAGTTCCGGTCAATGAAGGAACCCCTCAATTTAAAAATATTTTCATCGATAACGTAGTTGCCAAAGGCGCTGAAACTGGTTTACTTATCCGCGGATTACCAGAGATGCCCATTCACCATATTGAGTTAAACAATATCGATATCGAAAGTAATCAAGGATACCGAGTGATTGAGGCACAAGATATTATTTTAAACCGCGCTACATTCAAGGAAATTGGACCCCTAAAATCAGAATTATTTCACGTAAAAAGGTGGAAAATCAGCGCGAATTAATCCGCGCTGATTTCATTTATTTACGAAGTATCAAGATACTCGGATCATTTATGTACCGGCCCGATTTTGCCCCATACAACGAAAGTCCATTCGGATATCCTTCCGGAACAACTAAGCGAATTGTCAGTTTACCCGTTGCATTTGCGACTTCAATGGAAGAGCGAGGCAACGTGCATTGTACCCAATATCCATAGGTTCCTGGCTCGTCTAATTTATGATTTTTAGCTTGATAAAACCACGATAAAACTCCTTGGTGATCCGCAGGATCATCATCTAAATCAAATGAAGCCGCAAATTGTCCATTGGATAAAATCTGAACCACCGAAGGATTCTTTTTATTATCTGTTTGTGGATAGGCATTGGGATTTTTACTTGGATCAAAGGTTCCTTTGCCCAACATATAATCCCCGTTCATTGCACCTGAATTTGGCTTATCCTTTCCTAACATCGGTTTTGATGATGCCTCCACAAAAAAACTAACTTGGTCGATGGATTCTAAAGGTACCTTAGTCCAATCAAAATTGTATTCAAAATACCCTGATCCTGCCCCATTTACTTTATTTCCCAAGACACCCGTCCATTGCTTTTTAGACCATTCTGCCTTTGAAATTTTATCAACAGGCACCGTCATTAAAACTTGCTTGGGTGTTAAATTTATTTTTCCTTGTTCGACAATCAATGAAACAAAATTTTGATGCAACACATGTCCATTTCCATCCTCCAATTTCAATATCAAGGTATTTAAGGATTTCTCCTCTGGCAAAGTTATTTCTAATGAATCCAAGGCTTTGACAGACCAAGGAGTCCAAACAATTTGCTTGTTTTTAGACCACCAGTTTTTCTTCTCACCCAATGCATTTTGTCCGGAAAATTCCATTTTTAACACAAGCTCTTTGGGTAAATCAGTGCCGCCAATTAAGGCTGATAAGGTTAAAGGGATTTTTAATTTTTGGCCTCCATTTCCAGCCCAAGCAATTTCCTGGCCTGTCGACAAGTAAAAGGGTCCATGCAAATCCTTCAACGTCATCCCTGGTGCCATAGCGCCTAATCCCGTTTCCTTTTCCGTGCGATCAAAACGATAATACCCATTCCACTCATTAATGACATCGTGGTGTTCCGTGTATAACCAACCGGCCATTTTAGGAAAATTACGGAATGAGTTCATCGCTTTATGGTAATCCCAGGTATAATCCACATCCCCTGAGCTTCCATCGTAGCCCCATACATTTCCAAATTCCGAATTAATCATCGGTTGGTTCCCCTGCTTATATCCTTTTTCAAAATTCCAAGTACTCCCCGGAAAGGTATTGTCCGATTGCTCCTTGTTGAACTTATCCCATTCATAACCAGGCAAATAGGAATGCCATGAGTGAATGTCCGTTTCTGTATGACCCTTTCCGCAACAAATAGAATTATCTTCTACTAAGCGAGTGGGGTCTAAGGATTTAGCTTTTTTGTACACGTCGACTACCCACTTTTGAGTTTCAGGGGTATAGACACGGCGCTTTTTACCGTCAACCGTGATATCTGAAAGCAAGCCCCAAGTTTCGTTAAAGGTAATCCAAGAAAAAATAGATGGATGGTTGAAATCTCTTCGAACCATTTGCTCCAACGTATACTCCGTTTCTTTTTGCATGTCGGCATCCGGTGGACCCCAAGAATTAGGAACATCCGCCATGACTAGTAAACCCAATTTATCTGCCCAATACAGTTTTCTCGGCACTTCAATCTTCACGTGTGTGTGGATTCCGTTCAAGCCAATGCGCTTACTGCGCATAATTTCCTCGCGCATAAAATCGTCGGTTGGGAAAGTGTAAAACCCTTCCGGGTGATAGCTTTGATCGAGGGCCAATTGCAAATAAATGGGTTTGTTGTTGAGCGCGATGTAGGGAATTGTACTCCCTGGTAAATTCATCACGGATATTTTTCTCATCCCGAAATATCCCTTCACCTCATCTGATTGAACGCCCTCACCTACTTGAATCTGATAGTTGTATAGAAATGGATCCTCCAAAGACCATAGGTGGGCGTTGGGTATTTTTATGTCAATTTGGGCCGTTTTGGCACCCGCAGCAATCATTTGTGAACCTGAAAAACCGGCTGACAGAGTTACTTTGACCGACGTTTTTTGTTTGACTGGCGCGGCTAATTCCACTTGAAATTTGGCCGTCGACTGGTCAATATCCGGGCTTACTTGGGCATAATCAACATATTGATGCCCTCGCGATTCTAAATAAATCGTTTGCCAAATACCTCTAGCGTTGCCATATCCTTGTTTTCCATACAGGGTGAACATCCGCCTTTTATCGTCTACTCGAATGTTTAATATTTGTTTTTGACCTGATTTAAGAAATTTTGTTAAATCAAAAGAAAAGGGTGTGTAACCCCCTTCGTGGGAACCTATTTTTAGACCGTCTAAGAAAACATCCGTTTTCCAATCACTTGCTCCGATCACCAAAAATATCCGCTTGGATTGCCAGTTGGCCGGCACCTCAATCAAGCGCTGATACCAGGCAATATCCGTTTCATCCTTCACGCCTGATAATTGGGAACCCCAAGGAAAAGGAACTTGAATTTTCAATGGATATTTTTGCTGATTTTTTTCCCAATGTTCTTTGACACCCAAATCTTGGGGGTCAAATTTGAAATCCCATTCGCCATTTAAATTAATCCATTGGCTCCGCTCGAAGTCAGGCCTTGGATGCTCAGGAAGATAAGAGGCTTGTTGGCCATATAAAAAAGTGGCACTCAATAGCGCCAAAATTAACATTTTGATTTTCATAGTATTTATAAATAGGTATTTGAGGCAAAATTGGGTAAAAAAAATTAAAAAACGGATAATTTTTAATTTAAAAGCTAATTTTACGTCATGACTAGTTTAGAAGAATTAAAAAAGAAAATACCAACTCAGATTGCTGTGATTGGTGGAGGGAGTTGGGCTACAGCATTAGTAAAAATTCTTTCTGAAAATCACGTAAAAATCAAGTGGTGGATCCGCAGAAAAGCGGATGTTGATTTCATCAGAAAATACAACCACAACCCTAGTTATTTAACGGACGTCGCCATAAATCCGCGCAAGGTAAAGACATACAATAAAATGTCTGAGGCATTAAACGGCGTAGAATACATCATTTTAGCCATTCCCGCGG
>CANIYB010000020.1 GCA_947471105.1 Cytophagaceae bacterium | reverse complement strand
CAATTCTTTGTACGAGTAGTTTACTTTTCCGAATTGAGAGAACAATGCAGTAATCGTAGCTCCACCCCCTGCATTTGCAAGACCTGCTGCTGCACCATTATTTAAATAACGATACGAAGGATCATCAAATGCAAAGTTTGAACGTGATGCATTAAATCCAAAACTGTATGTTGACACAGCTTCTGTTCCTACTAAAACATTCACCGAATGATCTCCGATAGTCTTCGCATAATTCAATGTATTGTACCAAGTAATTGCACGGTCATACGAGTTTGAAACAGTTAGGCTGTTTGCATTACGTGCTTCTACAGCCTCAATATTTCTATTGTAGTATTCAGATCTATTGTAGTTGTTAAATTCAAAACCTAAACTAGTTCTTGCTTTTAAATCTTTAATGATTTCATACTCACCATAAACGTTTCCGAAAATATGTGTAGCTCTTACAGGGTTATCTTTTTCTCTAAATAAAATAGCTAAAGGATTTGTTGCATTACCTAAATTTTGTCCACGTGAACCTGCAAATCCATTCAAATCAGAAGAGTTAGTACCCCCTAATTCTTTGGGTCCACCCGTAATATCAAATACTGGAATCATTGGGTGCATCCTCCATGCTAACATCATTGAATTACTCTCAGAGTTATTACCACTTGGCGTTCCTTGTCTTTCATCATACGTGATCGTTACATTTTCTCCGAAAGTCAAATTGCCTTTTTTGAATTCTGTGTTGGCACGAACTGAATATCTTTTATAGGCAGTATATTTTAAGATACCATCTTGAGCAAAGTAATTAGCAGAAATGGCATATTTACCACCTTTAGAACCACCTGTTGCTCCCACTTGATAATTAGAAATGTTAGCTGGTCCAAAAATTACATGTTGCCAATCGGTACCTTCTTTATTTGCTTTCGTGATGTTAAACGCAGTAACATTTAATTTAGGATCAGCTAAATCATTAGTATACGTATAATTAGCTGGTAAAGTTCCGTAAATGTTTGGATAAATATAATCCGCGATTGTTTGAGAACCATCTGCTCCAAAACGATATTGAACCGATGGAGAAGTTCCTGCTGGTCTTCCTGCACCTATTTCAGATTCGTAATAGTATTGTCCTAATTCTTTTGTGTTCAACATGTCGATTGTTTTACCCACATCTTGAGTTCCAGTGTACATGTCAAAAGTAATTTTTGGCTCACCTTCGCTTCCACGTTTTGTTGTAATGATGACAACTCCATTGGCCGCACGAGCACCATAGATAGAAGCCGCAGAAGCATCTTTCAATACCTGCATAGACTCGATATCATTAGGGTTGATTTGGTTCAAAGTTCCTTGAGTAGGTACTCCGTCAATTACGTATAATGGGCTATTGTTGTTAATAGAACCAAAACCACGTACACGAACCATCGTTCCACCACCCGGTGAGTTGTCATTACCTACCGTCACACCCGCAGCGCGACCTTGTAACATTTGAGTTACAGAAGCAGAAGGTACCGCGTTAAGTTCTTTCGCACTTACCACAGTTACAGCACCTGTAATGTCTTTTTTACGTTGAGATGCATAACCTGTAACGATTACCTCGTTTAATTGGCTTACATCATCAGCTAGCGTAATCGCTAAAGTGGTTTTACCACCTACGGCAACTGTTTGGCTTACATACCCAACAGATGTGAATGTTAGTTCTGCATTAGAACTTTTTACATTAATGGAGAATGATCCATTTCCATCAGAAGTTGTACCTACAGTACTTCCTTTGACAACAATAGAAACTCCTGGAATGCCCTGACCACCTGAGTCCTGAACTTTTCCCGCTACTTTTCGGTCCTGACCAAATGAAACCCAAGATAGGGTTAACATTAATGCCATCATGAAGACCACTCTGCTTACGTAGAATTTTGTTTTCATATAAATGAATTAAGGGTTTTAAAACTTCTTTGCATTATGCATCGAAGAAAATTGAACGCCAAAATTAATGTATTTTTATGATATAATGAGTTTTTAATATATTTTTTTGATTTTTTATGAACTTTTAATGATTTAATCAATGATTGTTGTTTTGAATATAATGTGGATGGAGCTCTTCTAGTTTATTCAAGGTCTTTGATTACCTTTGTCTTTTAATTTTTTTCTTACATTAATTTTATGTTAAATCTTGTTTTATTTGGCCCTCCAGGAGCTGGTAAAGGGACTCAATCGGCTAAAATCATTGAAAAATATGGCTTGATTCATTTGTCGACAGGCGATTTACTTCGCGCTGAGATACAAGCGAATACACCTTTAGGGTTAGAAGCTAAGAAATTAATGGACCAAGGTATTTTAGTTCCTGATTCTGTTGTGATCGGTATGATTGAAAATAAATTGAACGAAAATAAGTCGGCCAATGGCTTTATTTTCGATGGTTTTCCTCGCACCGTTGCCCAAGCTAATGCCTTAGATGTTTTACTTAGTGGCCATCATTTGTCTATTACCCAGATGATTGCATTGCAAGTAGGAGACGAGGAATTAACCCAGCGGTTATTATCCCGTGGAAAATCCTCAGGACGCCCGGATGATCAAAATGAAGAGTTAATTCGCAAGCGTGTGCAGGAATACAATGAAAAGACAGCTCCGGTGGCGACGCATTATGCTGACCAAGGAAAGTTTCAGGGGATTAATGGTGTAGGCGAAATAGAGGAAATTTTTGAACAGATTGTTGCCATTATCGAGTCATAATCAAATGTAATTTTTTTAGACGCGAAGTTTCGCGTCTCTACGTTTTTTAGACGCGAGGTATCGTGTCTCTACAGTTTTTAGACGCGAGGTATCGTGTCTCTACAGTTTTTAGACGCGAGGTATCACGTCTCTACAGTTTAGCAATCGAATTCTATGACTTCAAATTTCATCGATTACGTTAAAATTAATCTTCGTTCAGGACATGGCGGAAGTGGTTCTTCGCATTTTAGAAGAGAAAAACACGTTCCCAAAGGCGGTCCAGACGGAGGAGATGGTGGTCGTGGAGGTCATATATATTTAGTTGGCACAACCCAACAATGGACTTTGCTCCATTTAAAATATCAAAAACACATTATTGCCGATAATGGGAATGGGGGCGAAGGCGCCCGTAGGAGTGGTGCGCAAGGAGAAGATGTATATATACAAGTTCCCTTAGGAACGATAGTAAAAGATGGTGAGACAGATGAGTTTTTGGCAGAAGTAACCGATGACGGCCAAAAAGTCCTTTTATTGCCTGGCGGCCGAGGCGGTTTAGGTAATTTCCATTTTAAATCCTCTACTAATCAGTCGCCTCGTCATGCGCAACCTGGAGAACCCGGAGAAGAACGCTGGGTCATCATGGAATTGAAAGTATTGGCTGATGTAGGCCTGGTAGGTTTTCCAAATGCAGGTAAATCAACCTTATTGTCCGTCATTTCTGAGGCCAAGCCTGAAATCGGTGATTACCCTTTTACCACGCTAGTGCCTAATTTAGGAGTGGTCGCTTACCGTGATTATAAATCGTTTGTGGTCGCCGACATCCCTGGTATTATCGAAGGTGCTGCGGAAGGAAAAGGTTTAGGGGTTCGATTTTTAAGGCATATTGAGCGAAATTCTATTCTTTGTTTTTTGATTCCATCCGATGCAACAAATTGGGGAGATGAATACAAAATACTGGTGGGGGAATTAGAGAAATACAATCCTGAAATGTTAACTAAACGTAGGGTTTTAGTCGTGTCAAAAATGGATCTCTCCATTCCAGAAATGAAAGATGAGATGAGAGAAAGCCTCCCAGCAGATCTTCCACTTGTTTTTATTTCTTCGGTAACCCAAGAAGGGATTCAGGAATTAAAGGATATTTTATGGGCAACCTTGCAAGAAGAAAATAAAAATCTTCAACGACCAGAACTCCTTAATGAACAGATAGAAACCGAGGAATAAAGGTATTATTTCACTTGCTTAGCCATAAAGGCAATGCCCTCATTAAAACTGCTGGGCGAGTAACCCAAAACTTTTTTAGCTTTATCTAAAATAAATCCAGTCCGCGCAGGTCTTTTGGCAGGTTGTGAGAAAGTTGACGAATCTGCTTTTTTGATTAATTCTTTGGGTAAATGATAAAATTCAGCGGTTTTAATGGCCATCTCATAAGGCGTCAGAAAATCACTTCCGGAGATATTGAATATTCCTTGGACGTGGTTTTTTGTGATGAGCCAACAACCCATCGCTAAATCTTCCGCAAGGGTAGGGGTTCTGAATTGATCCGTAACCACGTTGATGGTCTTGCCATCTTCCAGCGATTTTTTAACCCACAAAATAATATTGGTTCTACTCATATCTTCTACAATTCCAAAAACCAAAATGGTTCTAGCAATTCCCCATTTTATCGTAGATGTTTGAAGCAATTGCTCCGCTCTTAATTTACTTTCTCCATATATAGAGATTGGGCACGGTTTGGCTTCTTCATCGTAAGGCCCTGAAAGCCCGTCAAAAATGAAGTCAGTAGACACATGGCAGAAAAAAGTGTTATTCGACTTACATGCATTAATTAAATAGGACACCGCCGTGACATTTAATAATTCACAGCCCTCAGGATCAGCTTCACATGTGTCCACATTCGTCATGGCCGCCGTATGAATTAACGCATTGGGTTGGTATGTTTTAAAAACCTCCAAAACTTCTAGTTCATTCGTAATGTCAAGGGAAACGTAGGTGTATTTTAAATCTCCAGTAAGTCGATTGGGGCCTTTAGCCGTGGCGATTAATTTAATTTCAGGAAACTGGCTCAGCAAGTGAACTAGTTTTTGGCCTAAAAGGCCATTAGATCCCGTAATTAAAATCGTTTGTTCCATACTGTTTTATAAGGCAATTTGTCTTCTAATTTCTTTTAATAGGTCACTGGCCCCTGCGCCAATTAATTGATCTGCTAATTTTTGGCCTATTTCAATCGGATTTTTTCCTACAAGAGAAAACTCGATTTTTTGTTGACCATCTAAGCTCAAAACTCCTCCTGTCAAATTTACAACATCTTTTTCAATATGAGCATGTCCATATACGGGAACACTGCAACCTCCGTCTAATTTTGATAAAAGTTCCCGCTCCGCCAAAATGCATGTTTCCGTCATTTCGTGATTACAAGCAGATCGAATGATGTTTTGTAAATCAGTGGACAGTGTCTTCGCACATTGAATCGCCACAGACCCTTGGCCCACTGCGGGTATAAATTGATCCAAAGGTAAATGCTCTGTAATATAAGCCGACATATTCATTCGATATACGCCTGCGTAAGCTAGGATCATCGCATCACAGTCGCCATTTTTCAACTTCTCTAATCGGGTTTGTAAATTCCCACGCATCTCCACCGGCTTTAAGCTAGGAAAATGATGTCCCAAAAATGCCCGTCGGCGTGTCGATGATGTGCCAATCTGATGCGCTCCTGGGGTATTTAATGTGAAATTTGGATCTAAACTAAGCAACACATCATGCGATTTTTCTCTTTCCGTAAAGGCAATTAATTGTAAATCTTCGGGTAGGGTCGACGGGAGATCCTTAGCAGAATGCTGAGCGATGTCAATTTCGCCATTTCGCAACATCTGTTCGAGTTCTTCTGTGAATACGCCTTTTGACCCAATTTTCGAAAGCGAACGATCTAAAATTTGATCGCCTTTGGTCGATATCGCAACTAATTCATAGTTGAGCCCCGCCTTTTCCAGATACGACCCAATATAATTTGCCTGCCAAATAGCCAGCGCTGAATTTCGTGTACCTATTTTAATTTTTCGCATGGAAAATTCGGATTAATTGGAGCGAAAGATCTAGGTGTAGCATTTTGGCACGTGCATTTCTTTCTAAATGATAATGTACTTCTGAAACTTTTTCACTCATTTTTCCGATGGCTTCCCCCGTTAATGTTTTTGAAAAGTTTTCGATAAATCCACGTTCTTTTTCAAGTGATTTGATGAGCTGAGACGTTCCCGATATCTGGTACAAACATTGCCTAAATATATGTAACGTATGTTCTAACACACTTTTTTGATCCTCTTTTGAAAATGCATCAAACTGATCTGCCAACAATGAAATTTTGATCAGGTTTTTTGAATATACAGCCCGCATCCATTCAGCAAACCAGGTAGTCGCACTCATATTTTCGTTTACCGCTTTGTCTAATGCCCAAGAAATATTTCCTTCGCAGGTGATGGCGAGTTGCTGCGCTTTTTCAAGTTCAATACCTGTTTTTTCGGTTAGGAAGGGGGCTAAATCTACTTCGTCAACGGTCCCTACATTAATTCGTTGGGTTCTTGATATGATCGTAGTCAGCAACTTTTGTGGATCGGAACAGATTAAAATGAATAAGGTAGATGAAGGAGGTTCCTCAAGTGTTTTTAATAAAGCGTTTCCGGAAGACAGATTAAGTGTTTCTGCATTCCATATAAATACAATTTTAAAAGGAGCCTCAAATGGCTTTAGACTAATTTTTTGAATTAACTTCCTGGTTTCTTCTACGGGTATATTTCCTTGTCGATTTCCTTCCGCACCTAAATAGGTTAACCAATCGGCGATTGTACGAAAAGGTGATTCCAACATAAATTTCCTCCACTCTGGTAAAAATGCATCAGATTCAGCTTCTTTGACTTTTTTTGTGGTGATCGATGGAAATAAATATACGATGTCTGGATGGATTCCTTTATGGACTTTTTGACAACTTGGACAAGTTCCACAGGCATCGTCACCCTCCCTTTGGGTACAGAATAAATAGGATACAAAAGCCAAAGCCATCGCTGTTTGCGCGCCACCCGTTGGCCCCTGAAACAATTGGGCATGTGCGATGTGCTGATTTTGCACGGCATTGCTTAATTGTTTTTTGACCACATGTAAACCTGGGATGTCCTGAAATCGCATGGAGGATTATTAGAAAGTACTAATTTCGTAAAGATGCTTCCTCTTTCCAAATTTGTTCAATGAGATCGGCCGAATTTTCTGGTAATTCTTGATTTTTAGCTTTTGCCCATTTCGTTGCATTGGCTAATGCTTTATCAAATTCATATTTTTTGACCTTGGGATACTCGCCCCAAGTTAATGATGGAATAAATTTGGGTAAAAATTGAATGCCGCTTATATTGCAATGATTCCCCACCACCGTTCCAGTATTAAATCGTGTACCTATGCCAGTCGTGACAAAATCTCCCATGATTACTCCAAGCGATTTGGTATTTGTCTTTCGAGGCTTTCCCGTTGGGTAATCAAATATGTCCACAAAATTCAAATCGTTTTTCACATTAGAAGTGCAGGTCATCGCTCCCCAGTTGCAAAATGAACCGATGATCGAAGATCCCGCATACCCATCATGTCCCTTATTTGAAAAAGGATAAAAAATGGAATTACTTATTTCGCCACCTACTTTACAATGAGGTGCAATGGTGGTATAGGGCCTTATTTTGGATCCTAGGTTGGTCACCGAATGATCTAAAATAGCTGCTGGTCCTTGAATGAGCGTACCAATCTGAATGATTGCATGTTTCCCAATATAAATAGGTCCTTGGCTTGCATCTAAAATACTGCCTTTTAAATCTGCCGTGGGGTCAATAAAGCAATTTTCAGGATGGATGAGGATATTGCCGTTTTCTTTTAAATGATTTTGGTCAAATGCATTTGGTTTTATTTCTATTGTAAGCAATGATGCATTTAGGCTTAAAAGGTCTTCGAATTTTGAAAAAAATACTGGATTTGCTTGGGAGTTAAGGTTATTCCAGTCGGCCGAAGGTACACCAATACCCCTAAAGGCAATGAGCTGCCCTTCGAAGGTTAAGCACGTTTTCTCAGGTAAGTTTTGTAGTTCTTGGATAAGCTCTTGGCTTGGGAGTACAGACCCTAAAATCTTTAATGCGCTGGGTTGTTCGCCGGCTGCACCCCAACTTAATTTTGCGTTCGTTGCAGCACTCCATTTTTCATGAATTTTTGATAGACCAATCCAATGCTCAGCCAAGCTACGTATATAGCTTATCGGTCGCAGGTTTTGGGTGATTTTTGGATCGTCAAAAAGATGTATGGCTATCTCCATTTTTGCAATTTACAAAAAAAGCCTCGACAAGATTATTGAAGAGGCTTTGATGTATGTTTTTGAAGAAAATTAACTCTTCGCGTAACGCTTGTTGAATTTATCTACACGTCCAGTAGTATCTAATAATACATTTTTACCTGTATAGAATGGATGTGATTGTGAAGATACCTCGACTTTATAAACCGGGTAAGTTGCACCTTCAAATTCAGTTGTTTCTGTTGTTGCTGCGCAAGAACGAGTTAAAAACTTGTAATCTGAAGATAAATCATGGAATACGACTTCTTTGTATTCTGGATGGATGTCTTTTTTCATTTTATTTTTTTTCGGACGATTCCCTGCCGTCATTTTATTTCTATCAATGAAGCCATTGGGATTCAGGCTCATTTAATCGGGTTGCAAAAATAGACATATTTTATAGATCTAACAAAATTTTTATGTTATTTTTTTTGTGTTTTTAGAGCCGATTAGAGCGTATTATAAATCTAAAAAATATTTTTATTGCATTTTTCCAAGAGACAACTTGCTTAATGATTTGAATAGATGGGAGTTAAATATTGCAATTTAAATATGCATCTTTTTTAATGTTTTTTTAAGAAAATAATGTTTGCAAGTGGGTGTGTTTTTTTCTAATTTTACTGAGAAGGAATTCAAGCAAAAACGCCGATTTTTTTGATGGTATTTCACTCTAGTTTTAAGCATTTTTAAATTATATTTTTAGGAAACACATGTACGTAATTAAAAGAGACGGTCGTCGCGAATCTGTCAAGTTTGACAAAATCACAGCAAGGATAGAAAAACTTTGTTATAGCTTAGATCCCTTTTTTGTCCAACCTTTAGAGGTGGCCAGAAAAGTTATCTCCGGCTTGTATGATGGAGTCAAAACAACTGAACTAGATAATCTAGCAGCGGAGACAGCGGCATCGTTGACGACAAAGCATCCTGACTACGCTGTACTAGCAGCAAGGATTGCGATATCTAACTTACACAAGAACACGTTGAAATCGTTTTCGGCTACGATGAAGCGTTTGTTTACCTATTTGGATCCTAAAACTGGACAAAATGCAGCCTTATTATCAAAGGAGGTTTACGATATCATTAAGAAGAATGCAGTAGAGTTGGACGAGGCGATTATTTATGACCGTGATTTTGGGTATGACTATTTTGGTTTCAAGACTTTAGAGAAATCGTATCTATTAAAATTGGAGGGTCAAATCGCGGAACGTCCTCAACATATGTTGATGCGTGTGGCGGTGGGTATTCACCAAACTGATATTGCTTCTGCGATTGAGACTTATAATTTGCTTTCGGAGCGTTGGTTTACGCATGCAACTCCTACTTTATTTAATGCGGGTACTCCAAAACCACAGATGTCGTCTTGTTTTTTATTGACTACCCAAGATGATTCAATTGAAGGAATTTACGATACGTTAAAACAAACAGCTAAAATTTCACAATCGGCTGGTGGTATAGGTTTAAGTATTCACAATATTCGTGCAACGGGTTCTTACATTAAGGGAACGAATGGTACTTCCAATGGTATTATTCCTATGCTTCGTGTCTTCAATGATACGGCGCGTTATGTGGATCAGGGCGGTGGAAAACGTAAAGGTTCTTTTGCGATCTATTTGGAGCCTTGGCATGCGGATGTTTTTGAATTTTTGGAATTAAAAAAGAATCACGGGAAGGAAGAGATGCGTGCAAGGGATTTGTTTTACGCCCTTTGGATTCCCGATTTATTCATGAAGCGTGTAGAAGATAATGAGGAGTGGTCTTTATTCTGTCCACATGAGTGTCCAGGGTTATCTGATACGCATGGAGAAGAGTTTGAGGCATTATACCATAAATATGAGTTGGAAGGTAAGGCGCGCCAGGTGGTTAAAGCTCAAGAATTATGGTTTAAAGTATTAGAATCTCAAACAGAGACCGGTACGCCATACATGTTGTATAAAGACCATGCGAACAGCAAATCGAATCAAAAGAATTTAGGTACAATTAAGTCATCGAATTTATGTACTGAAATTATTGAGTATACGTCGAAGGATGAGGTAGCCGTTTGTAATTTGGCTTCATTGGCATTGCCTAAATATGTGAAGGCTAATGACAAAGGTGTGAATGAATTTGATCACGCTAAATTATATGAGGTAACTAAGTCGGCGACTAAGAATTTAAATAAGATTATAGACGTCAATTATTATCCCGTACCTGAGGCTCGTAATTCAAACTTACGTCATAGGCCTATTGGATTAGGAGTTCAAGGATTGGCGGATGTGTTTATTATGTTGAGAATGCCATTTGAGTCATCTGAGGCACAGCAATTAAACAAAGATATTTTTGAAACTATTTATTATGCTTCTATGGAGGCATCCATGGAATTAGCGATTAAAGAAGGACCCTATTCTACTTGGGAGGGTTCACCTATTTCTAAGGGGATTTTCCAGTTTGATATGTGGAATGTTACGCCAAGTTCAGGGCGTTGGGATTGGGAGAGTTTACGTGAAAAAGTTGTACAAAATGGAGTCCGCAATTCTTTGTTGGTCGCTCCAATGCCTACCGCTTCTACGTCACAAATCTTAGGAAATAACGAATGTTTTGAGCCATATACATCGAATATTTATGCTAGACGTGTATTATCAGGAGAATTTGCCGTGGTGAATAAGCATTTGTTGAAGGACTTGATCAAGTTAGGATTATGGAATGAATCCATGAAAAATAAATTGATTTCAGCAAACGGTTCGGTACAGGGTATACCTGAAATTCCTAAAGATCTTAAGGAATTGTACAAAACGGTTTGGGAGATTAAGCAAAAGACTATTTTAGAAATGGCTGCTGACCGTGGGGCTTACATCTGTCAGTCTCAAAGTTTAAATATTCATATTCAAGATGTGAATTTTGGCAAGCTAACATCGATGCACTTCCACGCTTGGAAACTTGGTTTAAAAACGGGTATGTATTACTTACGTACGAAAGCAGCTGCCGATGCGATTAAGTTTACGATTGAGAAACAAGCTGAAGTTCAAATTGAGCAAACAAATACTGTAAATGAAACAGAACTGCAATATGCTGCTCATACAGCACAGGCTGCTGCTTCCTTTTCAACTGAAGACTCACAAAACCGGGCTGATATGACTTGTTCCTTAGATAATCCGGAGGCATGTGAAGCTTGTGGCTCTTAAGGAAAAATAAAAAATAAATATTTAAATCACTTGATTGAGAAGTCAAGTGATTTTTATGTTTTAATGCGATAATGACCATGGTAAACAAGGGTAGGCTTTTTTTGTTTTTTTTAGCTTTGATGTTATTGGGGGCATTTTTGAGATTTTACCATATAAACTCTTTCGGACTTTTTGGAGATGAAAAACAAAGTGCATTAATCGCAGTTGCCAATACAAATTATGGTGGCATGGGAAAATTACTGAACCCACCTGCCACTTTTACCCCATCAGATTTTTGGGAAAGCCGTGGTATCAAATCATGGTTGGATGCAGACGCCAGAGGAGACGTTAGTGGGAATAGTTTGGTTCACGATATGATGTTAAAGTCATTCTCCATACTTTTTGGGAAGAGTGATGGCGCATTAAGATCGGTTTCTGTCTTTTTCAATTTGCTTACTTTATGGTTATTGTTTTATTGGGCTAGAAGGCAAAAGCCAAATCAGGAATTTTGGCCTTTAGGAATTTTGTTGTTAGCTGTCATCGAACCCTTTTTTGTGATTTATAGCCAGCAAGCCAGAAATTATACAACAAGTATATTTTTTACGACCGCATCTAATTATTTCTTTTGGATTATGGTCAGTAAAGGGGATAAGCCTAAGTCTAAGGATTTAGCAGGTTGGATATTAACAAGTTTGTGTGCCCTTTTCAGCACCTATTTGACAGCATTAGTATTAGTTGGCCAATTTATTTATCTGATTTTTATATCCAAATCACCATGGAGCAAAATAAAAGCTATGGCCATTGGATCATTCGGCTTTTTAATTCCTTTTGTTTCTTGGATGTATTGGGGACCAGGTCAGTATTTTTTTAATTATCAAAAAGATGCGGGCGCGCAATATTTGAATTATTTAAAATTAAATGGACCAGTCGTCGGCTGGATAGAGGAGTCAAATTTGATTAATCTATTTAAAAAGAGCGTTGTTATATTATCGGATGTTTTTTTTCTAACGAATGACCTTTATAGGCGGCACGGCAAATTTGGAGTTATTCTGCTTGTTTTCTTTTTCTTTTTAGTGATTACCTGGGTTACTAAAATCAAGGAAAAAAACGAGCGAAATTTTTATATTTTTGCACTAATACAGATTTTTTTGCCTGTTTTGGTTTTAATCATTACGGCAATTGATGCGGGAACTACCACAGGCTTTTTCTTGAGATATGCCAGTTTTGGAATACCCTTTGGAATTTTCATATCTGCGGGCCTAATCGAATATTTATTTAAACTAAATATTTGGATAAAGGGATTGTGTATACTAATTGTAATTACCCAGCTTTATTTTCTGATCCTCCAAATTAAGCCTTTGTATAGTGATTCACATCAGAAATACACATTTTCTGAGAATAGGAGCAAGAACCCATATCCTCTAATAGCTGAAAAAATTATCAATAGTTATCGACCTGGAGATACAGTTTTATATCCTTCAAAAATGAATAACTTCTTAAACGCAAAAAATCTTCAAGGTAGGGTTGCAGATGTTTCAGATGCTCAACTCGTCAACTTATATTTTAATAGTGAATTGAAATTTGTTCAAAAAATAGATACTATCTACAAAGATTCTGTAATTTTAAAAAAGAAAGACGGTCAAAAAATTCTTATTTTTGATTTTAAACAAGGTAAATACCGCTTTTAAATATATGCCAGTTTTCACACCCCAAGTTTCATTTGTAATTCCAGTTTATAACGAAGAGAGTAATCTTCCGATGTTAGTAGATCGGATTGTGAAAATTATGGATAATTCCTCTATTCATTTAGAGGCTGTTTTAGTAGATGATGGTAGTCGAGATAATTCGCGTCAAATACTTCAGCAATTAGCCATTAGTGATCCTCGTTTTCATATCATTTTGCTTTCTAGAAATCATGGTCATCAATTGGCGCTGACGGCTGGATTGTCTGTGGCTCGTGGCAGCGAAGGTGTATTCGTTTTGGATGGTGACTTGCAAGATCCTCCAGAGTTATTGGATACATTTTATAGTAAATTCAAAGAAGGTTTTGATGTAGTTTATGCAATTAGAGAAAAGCGTAAAGAAGTATTTTATAAAAGATTTGCCTACTATATATTTTATAGAATTTTAAAGAAAATTGCCAACATAGAAATTCCATTAGATAGTGGCGATTTCTCATTCATTAGCAGAAGAGTGGTGGATGTGTTAAATAAAATGCCGGAGGAAAGCCGCTTTATTCGTGGTATGAGAACTTGGATTGGGTTTAAGCAAATCGGAATTGCCTATGACCGACAAGAAAGAGCTTCTGGTGATTCAAAATATTCTTTTGGCAAATTGGTCCAATTAGCATTGAATGGAATTTATAACTTCAGTGAATTTCCAGTGAAATTTGTTATGATTTTGGGTGGTCTTGCCATAAGTTCCTCCGTTTTATACCTAATTTCTGTTATAATTAAAAAGATGTTTTTTGATCAAGTCATTGAAGGATTTACAGCTTTACTTTTTGTGGTTATTTTGTTTGGGGGAATTCAATTACTTGCCATTGGGATATTGGGTGAATATATTTTACGCATATTTTTCCAATCAAAAAGTCGGCCTAACTTTATTATAGAAACAGAAATCTTAGACGGTAAGGTGAATAAAGAATAAATAATTCAGATTATATATTCATTATTAAATTTGACTATTCTAAATGTTACGGCGGTGATTTTCAATGTTTTTTTGATTTCAATATTTTGATTTATTTAGAAAAAATTGCCTTTATTAAATCGATTGAAAACTATGGCTAGAATTGCTCTGTTTATTTATTCACTTATTGGAGCATTAAATATTTTATCGGCAGTCATCGAGCTGCCTATGCTTCGGACAGTAACAAAGCCATTGTTGATGCCGATGCTAATGCTGTATGTTATATCGCAAACACATATCATAATCCGAAATAAATTAATTTTCATCCTCGTTTTTGCTTGGCTCGGTGACGTATTTTTATTGTTTCAAGGGAATTCGTCCTTGTATTTCCAATTAGGCTTGGGCTCATTCTTGATTATGCAAATAGGTTATATTCGTCTGTTTTCTTTACAAAGTACTGCGGGTAAATTTAATGTAGGCCAATGGTTTTCATTGCCTATCATTCCAGTACTCATTTACGTTGTTGGTTTTTTAGCTTTTTTACTGCCTCTCATTCCAGCCGCTTTATACATCCCAGTTAGTTTGTACGCGTTGGCACTCGGTGCAATGCTTTATGCTGCCTACTTAAGAAAAATGGATTCTTCCTATTATTTTATATTCATTGGCGCAATCTTATTTGTGATTTCTGATAGTTTATTAGCTTTAGCTAAGTTTTATTTCTCTTTTTCGGGGAATTCAATCTATGTGATGTTTACTTATATCATGGCCCAATTGCTACTAATCTTAGGTTTGTGTAAATTGCAGCCTAAGAATTAATTATATGGCATGGCGGTTTCTACCTTGACTCCTACGATCTTATCGGAATTAGCGGAAAAATTACAAGGATCCCTGTTTACGGATACTGTGATGCGAACTTTGTATGCGACGGATGCGTCTGCCTACCGAGAAATGCCTGTGGGTGTTGCCATTCCTGAGACGATTGAGGACATTCAAATTTTAATTTCTTTTGCAGATAAGTACCAAATTCCAATCATTCCAAGGACGGCAGGGACATCTTTAGCGGGCCAGGTGGTTGGATCAGGTTTAGTGGTTGACGTTTCGAAGTATTTTAATCGCATCTTAGAAGTAAATAAAGAGGAATCTTATGTTTGGGTAGAACCAGGCGTCGTTCGTGATGTCTTGAATGTAGAATTAAAAAAACAGGGTTTGTTTTTTGGACCAGAAACTTCTACTGCAAACCGTGCCATGATGGGTGGAATGCTTGGAAATAATTCCTGCGGATCTAATTCCATTGTTTATGGTTCTACGCGTGATCATGTTTTGGCCGTTGAAGGATATTTATCGGATGGTACTTTTGTGACATTTGAAGCTGAAGATCCTTTTAAAACGCTTTCGACATTAGCTGAGGGTAGTCGCTTGCAGAAAATATATGCGGAAACGCTTCGTGTGTTATCGGAACCAATTGTTCAAAATAATATTATTTCTGAATTTCCTAAGCCCAGTATAAAACGCCGAAATACGGGGTATGCGCTCGATATGTTGGTTAATTCCAGTTCTTTTATCGCTGGAAAGCCGAGATTCAACTTCTGTAATCTACTTGCTGGATCTGAAGGGACACTTTGTTTTGTTACTCGCATTAAACTGCATGTGGATCCCTTGCCACCCGCACATTTGGGTTTAGTTTGTGCACATTTTAATACAATCGAT
>CANIYB010000019.1 GCA_947471105.1 Cytophagaceae bacterium | reverse complement strand
TGGCCAATAAAATCAAATTGCCTCCTTGCTTCACCCATTTCTCAATCTCATCGATATCCTTTGCTTGAACATAGTTCGGGGTAGGAGACTCCTTCAAATTATCAGGATCCACAATGATGTAGATATTTGTATTTTTTAAATTTTCAAAAGTGGGAGCTACAGATAATGAATCCGTTTTAAGTCCCATTTGCTCTAGTTGAGTTGCAAATAAACTGTACCCGCGATCTTTCCGCTCTTCCCACATATAAAACTTATTGAATTCCTTTTTGCCTGATTTTGAAACCTTGTATTCATGGTTGAAGTAATAATCTAAGACAACTTTTTTGCCTTGGCCAATCGCCAATTCTTTCGCAATTTCCATCTCCAAGGAAGCCATAATAAATGGCCCCGCACCTTTTAAATCATCTGTTTTTAAGGGCTCACTTAAATAATATTCATAAGAACCATCTCGATAGGGTTGTCCACCCAATCCACCCACACTAACCGTTTTTTCAATGTGAATGTAGCCATGCGCATCTTTTGTGATGAAATTTTTCAATATACCATCATAGGCTTTTGAAACTTTACCTGCATAAATTTTTGGTAAATACCCTTTTCGTATTCCTTTCGCCATCGCGTAAACAAACATGTTCGAGCATGATGCTTCGAAGTAATTCCCTTTTCTTCCTGGAAAATTGGGTACCTGATACCAGAGACCCGTTTTTGCATCTTGAATTTTCAATAAGGCAGCTGATAATCTAGCTAATTGATTAATTAAAATGGATCTTTTTGGATGGTTTGTGGGCATATAATCTAGCACATCTACGAGCGCCATCATGTACCAACCCATCGATCTGCCCCAGAAATTTGGCGACTGACCAGTTGACTTATTTGCCCAAGGTTGTTTCCTTTCATGGTCATAGGCATGATACAATAAACCCGTTTTAGGGTCTAATGCGCCTTTTTCCATTAATTGAAACTGCATGATTATATCTGACCAATAGTCTTGACCCGTGATTTTTCCGTATTCGGCATAAAATGGTTCAAGCATATAAAGTCCATCGAGCCACATTTGATCTGGATAACGATCTTTATGCCAGAAACCACCTTGCTTTGTTCTAGGCTGCGTAGCAATTTGCTTCATTAATTGGTCAGCCGCCTTCTTGTATTTTTCTGTATTGAGTTCTTGGTATAAAAATAACAATGCTCTCCCCGTCGTTATATTATCCGAGTTGAATTCGGCTGGTTTATAGGTTCTAATTTCACCCGATGGACTCACAAAGCTGTTGATATTTTTCTGAATGTAAGTAAAGTATTTGGCGTCTCCAGTTCGTTGATAAACCCATTCTAAAGCCTTTAAAAATACACCTTGTTCATAATCCCAGGTCGCGGGTTTCCCCAATTTCACTTGAACGGAATCTTGATGCGTATGCATTAAAGACTCAGCCATTTGAACTGAATAGGGTGTGTTTTGGCTGAGGCCAAGAAACGTCACCAACAAAAACGAGCAAATTAATCCTATATTTTTCATTACCGTAATTCCTTAATTGGAGAAAAATCCATGTCTGTATAATCTTTGTTTTCACCTGCCATTCCCCAAATGAATGAATAGTTTTTCGTCCCTGAACCACTGTGAATCGACCAAGGCGGCGAAATGATTGCTTGATGGTTGTGCACCCACATGTGTTTCGTTTCTGTTGGTTCACCTAATAAATGCAATACAGCATGATCTGGGTCCACATCAAAATATAAATAAGCTTCCATTCTACGATCATGCACATGTGATGGCATGGTATTCCAAACAGAACCTGGCTCTAAAATGGTTAATCCCATGACCAACTGGCATGACTGAATACCTTCTTGGTGGATGTATTTATAAATCGTCCGGTGGTTTGAAGTTTCCAAAGCCCCCATATTGACTGTGATTACATTTTCCTTCTCCAATTTCACATTCGGATAAGTCGAGTGGGCAGGGCAAGATAAAATATAAAATAGCGCAGGGTTGTTTTTTGATTTTGAGCTGAATGAGACATTTTGCGTCCCTTTACCCAAATATACCGCACTCAATTTCCCTATTTCAAATTCCACTCCGTCTGCCGTTACTGTACCTTCACCTCCCACATTAATAATTCCCATCTCTCTTCGCTCTAAAAAGTAAGTGGCTTTTAATTTATCAGGATTTCCCAAAGTAAGGGTTTTGTTGATTGGCATTGCCCCACCGATAATCATTCGATCATAGATGGAATAGGTTAGTTCAATTTGATCTTCCGAAAAAATATTTTCGATCAAAAAATTATCTCTGATTTGTTGGGTTGTGAACGTTGACACCTCATTTCTACTCGACTCAAATCTAAATTGCATAATGTATATTTTAAATTTACAAAGCGTTTATTAACCACTTTCTACTCAATTTCACTGTATCTTTGAACCATTATTCGTATTAAATGATTCCCCAAAAATCAAATTATTATCTTGAATTGGATGTTCATCTTGCCCCATTAGGGTTTGAACGACAAATATATATGCAAGATAGTTTTCCAATTTGGAAATCGAAAGAAAATTCAATCATCATTCAGGGGATTTGTTTAGCTGAATTTAAAAGGTTGGATTCAGGTGAATTAGCTGCTTTCCAACAAGAAATTGTAAACCTTAGAAGTGATGGTTTTTCTGCTTTTCGAATTTGGGAAGATATTTGGAATGACAAAAAGAATTGGATTTTAAATTTTCTAACATTTCGAATCAATAAACCCATTTCTATTTTTGCGCGTGATACGAAAGTGGTGATGATAGCGGAAAATGATGCTCGGGATTTTGCGAATAAAAATCATTTATTGGGCTTTTTAAAAGGTAAAACCTATTTGGCTTGTATTGTCCCGCCACACCGACAATTTCGTAACATTGCATCTGAATTTGTGATTGATGGAAATCCGCTGATCGCTATAGCCGTTTTTGGCAAGGACCGAGTATTTAAAGCAGAGAATGGAAATGCTCAAATTTCAGCCGAATTGATTCAAATATGTACGGATCCTTCCGTTAGGCTCGTAGGCGGACTCACAAAATTGATTTCATTTTATGCCAACATGCATCAGGTAGATAATATAATGACCTATTCGGATTTAGAATGGAGTGGAGGAATGGCTTTTCAGAAAATTGGTTTTATAAATGAACTCATGACCGCTCCTTTGTATTTCAATGTTTTAGAAAATGGAAAGCGAGTTCTTGCAAAAGATGTTACAACAGCTGATGCTTGCAATTCAGGAAATATTAAATCTAGGCTCTTGATTCATGGAAAAAAATAAGCCAATCATTGTGGTTCTAGGTCCCACGGCATCAGGTAAAACGGAGCTAGCTGTTTCTTTGGCACGATTCATTCAAGCAGAAATAATTTCAGCCGATTCTAGGCAAATTTATCGAGGTCTTACGATTGGAACCGGCAAAGATTTGGATGTGTATCAAAATGGGGGAGTGCCTGTCAAATATCATTTAATTGATATTCTTAATGTAGGGGAACCTTATTCAGTGGCTCATTTCCAATTTGATGCTTTAAAAGCCATTGAGAAAGTTGAGGCAATGGGCCAACAAGCTATTATTTGTGGCGGTACGGGACTTTATTTAGACGCGCTATTGCAAGATTACGAATTTTCCCGCGTGACCGATTTTTCAAAAGAGTCTCTTAAGTTGAATCGTGACTTTATTGTTTTTGGCCTAAATCCTATGGCTGAAATTCGAAGAATGCGGTGTGCCAATCGATTAATGGATCGTTTAAATAATGGTTTGATTGAAGAAGTAACGCAATTAATTTCGGATGGAGTTGATCCAAATGATTTGATCAGGTTAGGTTTAGAATATAAATGGCTGGTTCATTTAATTCAGGGAGAAATTAACCGAGCTGAATTTGAACAAGGTTTAACCATTGCTATTCAGCAATTTTCTAAACGCCAAATGACATTTTTCCGAAAAATGGAACGCTCGGGTATTCCTATTCATTGGATTCCGGATGAACTTTCTTTGGAAAGTAAGTTGGCCTTCATCCAATCAAGAATTTAATTTCAACAATTTTAAGGCTTTAGGGTTGCATAAAAAGTATTTTTTGATTTAATTTGCATCCTGATTAGGAAATAGAGAGTTGTCAGAGTGGTCGATCGAGGCAGTCTTGAAAACTGTTGGCTGTTACAGGCCCGGGGGTTCGAATCCCTCACTCTCTACGTTTAGGGCTTGCATTCATGCAGGCCCTTTTTTGTTTTTATCCTTTATCTTTCGATTATCATTTCTGCTACCGCTTTTAAAAAGCTTTTGTTGGCGATGAAATAATTTCAATCATTTTTGGTTAAATTTCGAATATGAAATTATATTTGATTCCCACTCCCATAGGCAACTTAGAAGATATGACTTTGCGGTCTATCCGAGTTTTAAAAGAGGTGGATGTTATTTTTGCTGAGGATACGCGGACTTCGGGTCAACTCCTTAAACATTTAGATATTTCCAAACCTCTTTTCGCTCACCATGCGCATAATGAACATGTGGGCGTAGCTGGAGTCATTAAGTTGTTAAAAGAAGGCAAGGTGGTGGGTTTAATTTCAGATGCCGGTACTCCCGGAATTTCAGATCCTGGTTTTTTATTAGTCAAAACATGTATTGAGCAGGGTATCGATGTGGAAACGTTACCTGGTGCCACGGCGCTTATTCCCGCTTTAGTGAATTCAGGATTTCCTTTAGATCGTTTTGTTTTTGAAGGTTTCTTGCCTCATAAAAAAGGCCGTCAAACCCGTTGGAAAGCCATTGCGGAAGAGGAAAGAACAACGGTTTTGTATGAGTCTCCCCATCGTTTGCATAAAGCTTTAGAGCAGATTATTGAATTTATAGGGCCCGATAGGCCAATAATGGTGGCACGCGAATTAAGTAAAATGCATGAACAAATGGTGCGAGGGAGTGCTACAGAAGTTTTATTATATTTTGATCAAAATCCTGATAAAATTAGAGGGGAAATTGTTATTGTGATTGCCGGAAAATAATGAAGAAATTTTATTTATACCTTTTTCTGTTTTTACCATTCATTGGAACAGCCGTTATTCCCACACTAAGCCCGCGCGCGCAGGTCTCTTTGGTTACTTTTGCCCCTGGAAAAGAGCTGCATGCGGCTTTTGGTCATGCTGTTATTTGGGTGAATGATCCAGATCAAGGGATTGATCGAGCCTACAGTTATGGAACTTTCGATTTCAATACAGACAATTTTTATTTCAAATTTTTAAAAGGAACTCTGCCTTATTCGATTTCATTTAATTCCATGAATGATTTAGTGTACTATTATTCTGAAATTGAAAAAAGAGGCATTCAAGTTCAAAATTTAAAATTGACCGATCCACAGAAAATGCAGATTTTCACAGCCTTAGAAACCAATTTATTACCTGAAAATAAAAACTATCAGTACAAATTCTTTTATGATAATTGTTCCTCTAGGCTTCGGGATATGATTGAAAAGGCTGCTCCTGGTGCATTTAAATGGAAGAATTACACGAGTCTGGAAGGTAAATCATATCGAGATTGGATGAACGACTATTTGAAAACGAATTCCTGGGTAACATTTGGAATGAATTTAGCTTTAGGAGTTCCCGCTAATCACCTTGCCAATGCGTCAGAGTCTTGTTATTTACCTGATAATTTAAATCTTTCGGTCCAACAAGCTAATGTGAATGGTCAAAAATTAGCGGATGCTCCTTTTGATGTGTTTATTTCAAAACCATCGGAGCCAGAAAATTATGATTGGTTTGGCCCCATTCCTTTATTGGTATTGATTAATTTGTTAATTGCTTTCATCTCATTCAAAAAACGAAAAGTTGAAATCATTATTTTTGATGTTATTTTATTTTCGCTTTTAGGAATTTTAGCCTGGTTTATATTCTTTTTGGCCGTGGGCACAGATCACGAAGTTATGGCATATAATCCTAGTTCCCTGTTGTTGTTTCCTTTGAATTTTCCCGCTGTTATATGGTTTGCGCGAAAAAGTAGAGCTGAATGGTGGACCTTATATTGCCGGATTGCATTCATATTAACCGCTATTGGGGCAATCTGGACACTATTTTACTTTCCATGGATTGCTTTGGTAGGATTGATGCCATTGATTCGATTATTTTTCTTATCTCATTTTATTAAAAATTCCCATGATTGAACTGAGGAGTGATACGTTTACTTTACCTACTGCAGGAATGCGCGATGCGATGTTTTCAGCACCTTTGGGGGATGATGTTTTTGGGGAGGATCCGACGGTAAATAATTTGCAAGTTAAAGTAGCTGAATTGTTTGGAATGGAAAATGCATTATTCTGCCCATCTGGTACCATGACGAATCAAATAGCAATTTCGGCGCATGTGTCTAAAGGCCAAGAGGTTATCTGTGATGAGTTGTCGCATATCTATTTATATGAAGGGGGAGGAATTATGGCGAATGCAGGTGCTTCGGTTAAATTATTAAAGGGTGATTTGGGCCGACTGTCCAAAGATCAAATTGAAAATGCCATTTCTCCTGATGACATTCATGCCTGTGAAAGTAAATTAGTCAGTTTAGAAAATACGGTGAATAAGGGCGGAGGAAGTATTTACACCTCAGAATCGCTTCAGGAAATAGCAGATTTTTGTAAACATGCTTCGATTCCTTTGCACTTGGACGGTGCTCGTATTTTTAATGCTATGACAGCCAGTGGACAAAGCCCGAAGCAATTTGGCCAATGGTTTGATTCCATTTCTGTGTGTCTTTCCAAAGGTTTGGGCGCTCCTATCGGTTCTGTCTTGTTGGGCTCCAACGATTTTATCAAAAAATCACGACGAATTAGAAAGAGACTGGGAGGCGGTTGGCGCCAAGCGGGATTGTTGGCCGCTGCAGGAATATATGCATTAGATAATCAGGTTGAAAGATTAAAGGATGATCACGCCCGCGCAAAGCAAATAGGATTAGCTTGCGAAGGTTTAGCTTGGGTCGCTGAAGTATTGCCTGTGACCACGAACATCGTGATTGTTAAATTAAAGGATGATATAAAGGCATCCACCAAAGTGGCCGAATTAGATTCTATGGGTATTAAATGTGCCCCTTTTGGTCCTCAATACATTCGATTTGTCACTCATTTAAATTTTGATGATGAGGCATTGTCCAAATTCATTGAAATTATAAATCAATAATAAGCATATGGAACGGAGAGCATTTAAAATGTTTTTATTGCCTGGTTTTGAGGCGGAATACAAAAAACGCCATGATGAAATTTGGCCAGAATTGAGCGAACTTTTGAAGGAAGTGGGTATCCAAAACTATTCTATTTTTTTGGATGAAGAGACGCTTACCTTATTTGCTTATCTAGAAGCTGAAGATTTACGTTTATTGGACGGATTACCCGCAAGGTCAATCATGCAAAAATGGTGGGCTTTTATGGGTGACATTATGAAAGCCAATCCAGATAACTCCCCAGTATCAGTTAATTTGCCTTCTGTTTTTTATCTAGCTTAATAATGAAAAGAAATATACTTTTTATTTTAATAGCCCTTAGTTTTAATGGATTTGCTAAGCCAAAAACCACAGAAGTTTTGGCGAAATTACATGTAGCTAAATCCTATTTCCAACAAAAGTGGCCTGATGTTTCAGCTCCTATTCCTCGGCCTGATCGTATTCGGCCATCTAATATTTGGACACGTGCTGTTTTTTATGAAGGGCTGATGGAATTATATAAGATTGATCCTAAAGCCTCTGACATGAAATATATGTTGGACTGGGCGAATTTTCACCAATGGAATCTGCGGGATGGGATCAAAACACGTAATGCCGACAATCAAGCTTGCGGACAGATTTACCTCGACTTATTTGATTTCCAAGCAGATTCTTTACGGATTTTGCCTATCAAGGCCAATGTGGATCTAATGCTAAATTCCGCCAAAGCGGATGATTGGTCCTGGGTAGATTGTTTGCAAATGAGTATGCCCGTTTTTACTCGATTAGGTGTTCGATTTTCCGATAACCGATATTTTGAAAAAATGTATGATTTATATGCCTTTACGAAAAACAAACATGGGGGTTCGGGTTTGTATGATAAAAATGTAGGCTTATGGTGGCGCGATAAGGATTTTGTACCTCCCTATAAAGAACCCAATGGAGAGAATTGTTATTGGTCTCGCGGGAATGGATGGGTGTTTGCGGCCTTAGTGAGAACCTTGGAGTTGATGCCCAAAGACGCTCCCCATCGGGCTGAATACGAACAAGATTTTATTGCCTTAGCGAATGCAATTTTGCCTTTGCAGCGAAAAGATGGCTTTTGGAATGTAAGTTTAAAGGACCCTACCCATTTTGGTGGTCCTGAAGCGACGGGAACTTCCTTGTTTGTGTATGGGATGTCTTGGGGAGTTCGAAATAAATTATTACCAAAAAAGAAATTTGATCGACCTATTTTATTAGGCTGGAATGCATTATCAACCTGCGTTCATCCCAATGGTTTTTTAGGAAATGTACAAGGAACAGGAAAAGAGCCCAAAGATTCACAGCCCGTGTCATATACTCATGTGCCCGACTTTGAAGATTTTGGGACGGGTTGTTTTTTATTAGCTGGGGTGGAATTAATTAAGTATTTGAAATGATAAACTATCGCTTTATGAAGTCCTTATTCAGTTTTAAAGTATTCCTTTTGGTCTGTATTTCGTTTTTTACATTTGGCCAAAAACCCAACGTAATCGTTATTTATTTAGACGATTTAGGCTTTGGTGATTTAGGTTGCTATGGATCCAAGACGATTAAAACGCCCAATATAGACCAATTAGCTAGAAAAGGGCTATTGTTTACCCAGGCGCATACAACTTCAGCTACTTGTACTCCCTCTCGATATTCATTGCTCAAAGGTGAATATGCTTTTCGCAGAAAAGATACAGGTGTGGCGACTGGAGATGCGTCGGCGTTAATTTCCGCGGGCCAACAAACCGTAGCGACTATTTTTTCAAAAGCGGGGTATAATACAGCGGTTATAGGTAAATGGCATTTAGGTTTAGGGCCATTGGGTGGACCAAATTGGAATGGAAAAATCGAACATGGTCCCTTAGATATCGGTTTTAAGGAAGCATTTATTTTGCCAGCTACGGGTGACCGAGTTCCGTGTGTATATATTGAAAATGACCATGTTCGAAATCTGGATACACAAGATCCTATTGAGGTGAATTACCTTAAAAAAATCGGTAGTATGCCGACAGGCAAGGAAAATCCGGAACTTTTAACAATGAAGCATTCCCATGGACATGATAATACGATTGTCAATGGCGTGGGAAGAATTGGATTTATGGTGGGAGGAAAGCAGGCTTTATGGGATGATGAAGACATGGCACAAACCTTGGCCAATAAGGCAAAGTCCTTTATGGTTCGTAATCAGAAGAGTCCCTTCTTTTTGTATTTTGCCACACATGATATTCATGTTCCCAGAATTCCTCATTCGCGGTTTTTAGGAAAAAGTGGTTTTGGCAATAGGGGAGATGCTTTATTGCAATTGGACGACTCGGTGGGCCAATTGATGAAAACGCTTGATTCTTTACATTTAACTTCGAATACATTAGTTATTTTGACCAGTGATAATGGCCCTGTGGTGGATGATGGATATATTGACGGTTCCAAGGAGCAATTAGGATTGCACCAGCCAGCAGGTATTTTAAGAGGAGGGAAATATAGTTCTTTTGAAGCTGGTACTAGGGTTCCATTCATTGTTAAATGGCCTATGAAAGTCCCAGTGGGTAAGTCAAATGCCTTGATTTCCCAGATTGATTTTTTGGCTACGATGAGCCAAATGTTGGGCAGTACTTTTGATGGGAATTCTGCTAAAGATTCCAAGGCTAATTTGAACGCGTGGTTTGGAAAAGATAAGATCGGACGCGAATATATTATTGAACAAGCGGGTACTTTAGCGATTAAAAAAGGAGACTGGAAATTTATTAAAAGTGGGAAAGGGGCTAGATTTAATCCACAGGTTAATATTGAACTTGGGAATGATGCAGAAGACCAGCTATATAATCTAAAAACTGATCCTAATGAAAAAAATAATGTATCGACTGCACAAAAAGAAAAGTTAACGGAACTTAAATCTCTTTTAGAACAAGAATTGAATAAATAAAAAATGGCCTATCAAAGGCCATTTTTTATTTGAGTAGGTTATATTAATTAATAGCTCCTTTCTGTTTAGCCATCTTCTCGATATCGGCCACTTTTCTAGGAGTGCCTGCCGATATATTTTCCGGGCCTTTTTCTGTAATCAAAATATCGTCTTCAATTCGAATACCAATGTTCCACCATTTTTTATCGCATTTACTGCCTGCTGGAATATAAATTCCTGGCTCAACGGTAATGACAACACCTGGTAGGAGTGTACGCGGTCCCAAATCATGAACATCTAATCCTAAATGATGCGAAGTTCCATGGGGAAAATAAGTTCTTGCCTCCATATCGTTTTTGGCGATCCCTAATTTGATTAATCCTGCATTGACAACTGCGCGAGCAGCGGCGTCCACATTTGCCATCGGAGCACCTGCTTGGCAAGCGGCAATCCCTGCATCTTGAGCAGCTAATACGATTTCATAAAGCGTTTTCTGAGCCTCGGTGAATTTTCCATTGGCTGGAATAGTTCGTGTTACATCTGCTGTATACCCGTGGTATTCGGCGGCACAATCACTTAAAAGCAAATCGCCATTTTTGATTGTTTTTAAATTCGTTACATAATGGAGCACACAGGCGTTTTCGGCTGATCCATTTATACTGCCATAGCCTGGGAATTCAGAACCACTATTTTTAAAATGATATTCCATAATGGCCTGTGCTTGGAATTCCTTCATGCCAGGTTTAATGGAACGCATGACATCATTATGTCCTAATGCGCTGATTGAAGCTGCTTTTTTGATTAATGTGATTTCCTCAGCTGTTTTGATTCCCCTTAAGTTTCGCATAATGTTTAAGGTAGAACGCATTGCGACAGGTTTTTTAGAGGTTGTGATTAAACTGTCAACGGTTCCAGCCATACGTGTCAGCGCATCTTCTTTCGCTTTGTATTTATTGAAAATTCCTTCTGTGCGGAATAGGCTAAATACGGAGTCTATACTAGCCATTGGAATTGTGCTAGCTTTAAAATCCTCGTTGATGAATATGTTTTCCATCTTACTTTTCGCTCTGTATCCATCAATACCCAAAATTTTACCGGTCCATAATTCTTTAAAAGGATCACGGTTTTGGACAAATATAAATTCAGTTCCTGTTTTCCCTAAAAGGCTTACAGGTTGTTTGAATAATAGTAAAACAGCATTTGGCTCATCTAAGCCGGTTAAATAGTAGAAATTTTTGTTTTGTGCATATGGAAAATCGGTATCGTTACTTCTTTGACGTGTTTGTCCAGCAAAAAAGATACCCACGCCCTTGTCCGATAATTGCTTTTTTACAGCGGCTCTACGATCTGCATGAAAAGATGCGCTTAAATAATCAGTTGGATAATCTTGTGCGATGCTACAAAAGCTTAATAAGATTCCAAAAAGAAATAAAGAGGTTGATTTGATTGTCATAGTGTAATGTTTAAGTTTCAATTTATATAAAAAATACGAATTTGGGGAGAAATTCTATAGATATGTGTTGAATAATTCGGATTCAAAGTCATATAAATCTTTGAGAAATTGATTTTGATATTTCTACATATTGTCCGAAAAAACTCGCCCTACATTTAGCAGGGCGAGTAATTTAGTTCGGAAAAATTAAATTGGTGGAGTCGGAGGGATTCGAACCCTCGTCCAAACCTAGAGTAAAATTGCCTTCTACACGTTTAGATTTGATTCATTTTCGATGTTAAATAGGTTCAAATCAGACCTTACTTAACACTTATTTACTGGGTACTAATCATTAATTAGTAAAATCTTAATGATCGACTCTGCATGTCGACGCCCAGAAATCCTCCTCGGCAGAGTTTGGAAGAGGCCGGACGATGGCAAATTGTCTAATCTATCAGATTAGGCAGCCATGGCATACTGTGTATTGCCAGCTATAATTCGAAGGTTTTTTTAACAGGAAATGCCTACAACTCCCGACGTGCTTACAACCAGACTGCTAAAGCTGTCAAAACCGGTCGACCCCATAAAAGGTGGACAAAGATACGAAATATTTACAAGGGAAGTGATGTCGTTGTTTTAATTTCATCCATCACAAATAATGAACTAATATGGGCCACAGAGGGTAGAACGGCTAGTTTTTCTTGATAAAAGCGGTTGTAACTCTCCACATCTTCACTGATGACATTCAAATAGTAATCAAAGTTTCCTGAAACCAAATGACATGATATTACTTCAGGAAACTCTTTGATGGATTGCTCAAATTCAGAAAAATTACTTCTATTTTGCTTTTCTAGGGTTACTTGGCAATGCACCATTAAACCCAAATTCAACTTTTTGCGATTCAAGATTCCGACATATCCTTTGATATACCCATCCATTTCCAATCGCTTTATTCGGTCATGTGTTGGGCTCAGTGATAAATTAACCTGTTCTGCAATATCTTTAAGGGTATGTTGGCTATTATTCTGTAAAATTTTTAAAATTTTAATATCCAAAGCGTCTAAGGCGGATTTTATGGCCATAATCTTTTCTGTTTTTTGAATTAAATAATCCTAATATTAGTAATATTTTCTGATAATTATGATAATTATCAGTTTATTTACTTATTAAACGAAATAATACAAAATATTTTATTGTATACCATATATTTGCAGTCTATTATTCTTCATCATTGGAAAAGGCCAGCGAATTTAATTCGTTGGCTTTTCTATTTTACCTTGAAATTATGAATATTGGCATCCCTAAGGAAATAAAAAATCAAGAGTTCCGTGTTGGCCTAAGCCCGGCAGGAGTTCATGCGTTGCAAAAAGATGGTCATCAAACCTGGATTGAAACGAATGCGGGTTTAGGTTCTGGATTCACTGATGAAATGTATCTCCAGGAAGGTGCCAATATTTTGCCCACTGCGACAGAAGTTTATGCGGCTGCAGATCTAATCGTAAAAGTTAAAGAGCCTCTTGCCGCTGAATATGATTTAATCAAAAAGGGTCAAATCATTTTCACGTATTTCCATTTTGCCGCTTCACGTGAATTAACTGAGGCGATGCTTAGGTCAAAGGCCATTTGCTTTGCGTATGAATCTGTGGAATTATCGGATCGATCATTGCCCCTTTTAATCCCAATGTCTGAAGTAGCTGGGCGTATGGCGGTTCAAGTGGGATCTTATTACTTAGGAAAGCCACAGGGTGGAAAGGGAAAGATGTTGGGCGGTGTCCCAGGAGTCCAACCTGCCCATGTTTTGATTTTAGGTGGGGGAGTTGTGGGCACGCAAGCGGCAAAAATGGCTGCTGGTTTAGGAGCCAATGTAACCATCATGGATACTAATTTATCCCGTTTACGGTATTTAGATGAGATTTTACCAGCGAATGTTCATACACAATTTGCTACTTCTCATGCCATTCAGAGTCATTTGTCCCAAGTGGACTTACTGATTGGAGCTGTTTTATTGCATGGGACAAAAGCACCCCAATTAATTAAAAAGGAAGATTTAAGGAAAATGGAATTAGGGACCGTTTTGGTGGATGTGGCGGTGGATCAAGGAGGTTGTATCGAAACGTGTAAACCTACCACACACGAAAATCCAGTGTATGAAATTGATGGAATCTTACATTATTGTGTAGCGAATATGCCAGGTGCAGTTCCTCAAACGTCTACTTTGGCCTTAACTCAGGCCACTTTGCCTTATATCCAACTGCTAGCAAATTTAGGTTGGAAAGAAGCGAGTACGTCCAATGAAGCATTAAATAAAGGATTGACTATCTATGAGGGAAAATTATTCCATCCTGGTTTGGCCGCTTCGTTTAATTTATAATTCCCAAAATTTCAACCCTTTGATTTTCAAGAGTTCTAATTGTTGCAAGCTGATTTGTAAGTAAATGTTTTCTTTTTGCAATTGAGCTTCCTCTAATGTATTTTGAAACGCATCTAATTCGATTTGCTTAATAGTTCCTTTTGTAAACCTCGCCTCTGCTAATTTATAGGCGTAAACTGCTTGCTCAATCACCTGGTTTTGAATGGCAGATTTATTGGCCAATTGCACTAAATTGGCTTCTCCTTGCCTTAACTCAAAGGAAAGTTTGGCTCCCGTTTCATCTCTTTGCAGTTGGACCCGATCTTTTTGAAACTTTAAAATGTTTTCCTGTAGAAATGACCTCTTGCCTGAATAAATCGGAATCGTCAGTTTAAGACCTAAGGCCGTATTTAATTTAAAATCATCTGAAATTGGTGGAACTTCGCCATTAATTCTAGGCAAATAACCATTGCGAACACCTATGCTGGCAATTCCAGCAATCGTGGGGGAACTTGATTTCTCTTGCACATTAATTTCTTTCTGCAAAATAGCGTCCTCTGCATTTAACTGCAATAACAAGGGATTTTCTTCAATACTACCTTTTGAATCTTGTTTGTTTAATTGGTTATTTTTTAACCATGGACTTATATCTTTTCCTGCTTGGGTATTTAGGAAATCAATCATTTTATTTAATTGAAGCTCTGTTTCACTTATTTTAATTTCTTGGTTTTTCAACCGGATATTGATTCCCAATTGATCTAATTCCAACAACTCACCTAACTTAACCTGCGTTTCTACAACTTCTGCGTGCGATTTTATTCGGCTTAATTCTGACTGCTGAATTTTAACTACATTTTGTAAATACTTTATTTGATGGTAAATGGTGGAAATTTGATACGCCATTTGGGTTGTGGCTACGTCGATTTGCACTTGGGTCAACTTATTTTCAAGTCGGCTTTTTTCTAAAGCTAATGCATTTTTACCCCAGTCGTAGATCACTTGATTCGCCACAAAATTAGTATTGTAATTCATATTGGGCTGAAATTGCAAAATAGAGGGAATACCTCCTGTATTGAATGTAACTTTAGAAACAGGATCTAATCGAGTGATTCCCGCTTCATACGAAATGATTGGATTGCTGTAAGATTGTTGAATTTGAGTTTTTACATCGCCAATTTTCAAACCCGTTTTTTGGCCTTTAAGCGCTGGTGAATGATCCAATACTTGCTTAACAATTTCGGTTAAATCTTTATTTGTTTGCGCTGATGTGGCAAAACAGATGAATAAGAATAGAATGCTTTTTTTCATAATTTTAATGCGCCTCCTCACTGGCTTTTGTTAATATTTCTAAATCTTTGGATGTTTTCTTGGGTGTCCGAATCAAAAAAACAAATGGAAAAATGACCACAAAAAAGATGGAAACTAGCCTGAATGTATCTAGATAGGCTAAATAATAGGCCTGTTTTGTAATCAGTAAGTCCAATTGTTTATAGGCCATTAATGCCGAATTGTGGATATCACCCGTTTTTTGAATCATATTTTGTGTCATCCCCTGTATTCTTTGTTGGAACAATGGATTCTCCGCTTGAATATTGGCTAATAAATCTGTTCGATGTTGGGCTGCTTTGCTAGTCGCGTAATTATTGGCAATGGCTATTCCAAACGCACCTCCTAATTGGCGAATCATGTTCGTCAATGCAATACCTGCTGCAAATTCTTGAGGCTTCAAACCAGCAACTGCTTGATTGATCAATGGCATTTGCAAACACGCCACCCCTAAAACACGTAACACTTGCATGGGAAAGAAATCCCAGCGTCCCATATCGGTGGTGGATTCTCCGCCCACAAACCCAAATACAATGAAAATGGCGATACCGAAAATCATGAATGGAAGTGGTTTGCCTCCTTTTGATAAATATTTTCCAATAAAAGGAAATAAGAATACCCCTAAAAATGTGGGAATCATGAGTGATAAACCAGTTTCAGTAGGAGTAAGGCCATTAATTCGTTGGACCATTAATGGATATACAAAGACTGAGGTAAATAAACCGAAACCACCCACTAAGGTAAAAATAGAACTCGTTGTGAATGTGCGATTTTGGAAGATTCTCAGGTTCACCACAGGTG
>CANIYB010000018.1 GCA_947471105.1 Cytophagaceae bacterium | reverse complement strand
CATTTCTTTGAATAATTGTCAGTCGATTCATTTTTGAAATTTAAGATCTTTTATTAATTAAACCTCAAATATGAATAAAAAAGGACATACGATTTAACGCATGTCCTTGAATGTTATTCAACAAGCCTGGGATTTAAAATCGAAAGTGACTGGGTTATAAAATCATTTCTTGGGAACCACAGGGCCTTTTCGAAGTGATTTGACTTGTATTGGCCAAGGAATCGGTTTTCCAGAACTTAAATTAGCTTTATCTCTGGGCATAGTTTCTGGGTCTTCGCACGCCATGTATACCATGATGGCCGTTACAATCGCATTACTTCGCAAATCATCAAAGATGATTTTATCATACGTATCTCGATTCGTATGCCACGTATAATTTGAATAAGACCAACTTAAAGAGCTTAATGAAAAGCCAGGTGCACCTACAGCCACAAAAGAGGCGAAGTCGCTACCACCACCACCCGGTACTCCGGGAAAATTTGTTTTGATCGAATCTTTGAGAATGCTCGGGACAGCAGCCAACCAGCGTGAAATAAATTCACCCGCATGTTGATAACCTTGTCCCGAAATATTCGCTATTCTGCCTGTTCCATTGTCCTGGTTAAACAAGGCTTGCAGTTTACTGACAATTTCAGGGTGATCTTCCACAAATGCCCTAGAACCATTCAATCCTTGTTCTTCGCTTCCCCAATGTCCCACTAAAATAGTGCGTTTAGGATTTGGATAAACCAATTTCAAAATGCGCATTGCTTCCATCATGGTCAATGTCCCGGTCCCATTATCCGTGGCACCTTGGCCACCATCCCAAGAATCAAAATGGGCAGATAACATGACATATTCATCCGGTTTTTCAGTGCCCTTTATTTCGGCGATCGTATTGAATGAAGGAACGATGCCTAAATCTTTTGAACCTGTTTGAATACTGATGATGGGATTGTCCCCAGATTCAACCAAGCGATATAAAGTACCATAATCTTCCAATGCGATATCGACGGTTGGTATTTTTGACGTATAGGCACTGAAAATTTTATCAACGCCAAAGCCACTCGACCAGTTATTGGTTAAAATACCTTTTGCTCCTGCTTTTTCTAAAATGATTGGAAGCATTCTGCTTGAATATCCTGTTTTACGGATGCGTTTTTGCCATGCCTCCGTTTGTTCGTCGCGTTCTTTTTTTAATTTTTCAAAGGATGATGAGGTTGCAAATTGTTTCCAGTTATCATCCGGTCTTCCGGTAGGTTGGTTCATTGAAATCATCACAAACTTACCCTTTGCGTTGGGGAGCCAGTTGGCAAATGCCGTAGAATCCAGAACATCTGGAATGATCATGATTTCAGCTTTAATTGATTTTCCTTTGGTAGATGGGCTCCAAGCTAATTGAGTCCCTTCTAAACTTTTAACCCTAGGAGACAGCATATCGATATGCGTGATGCCTCGTTCCCAACCTTTCCATTCGCCAAATTGTTCGTTACGGGCGGTGATGCCCCAACTTGTATATTTCTCCACGGCCCAGTCGTTGGCTTTTTTCATTTGTGGTGTACCTATAAGTCTAGGACCTATACCATCTAATAACTCGTGAGCCATTATTTTCAGTTGGGAGTTGTTGTTCTCCTCTTGAACTATTTTTTCTACAATCGTTTGTGCAGATAAAATGTGTGCTGAAAAGATGCAGGCAATTAATAGGAGCTTTGTTATACATCCCGTAAAACGAAAGTTCAGTGTTTGATAAATTCTCATAGACCTAAAATTAATGAAAAAACCTCTCGAAGAAATAAAAAAGGACTCACGATTTTACATGTAACATGATTTTTTGTTGAGATAATCGAATTTGACCGAATTTTAGGGGGTATTTTCAAAACAAAGAATCTGTAAGTTTATGCCGCAATTGTTAAATTAATTTGACTGGATGGTAGTCGATTATAAAAAATCTTTAAAGTACATTTACAGGCATATTGGATATTTTTTAAACTGAAATAAAAAGGAAAATGAATATAACCATCATAGGAGCTTCGGGTGGAATAGGACTAGAAACAGTAAAAAGAGGATTAAATAGAAAGCATACGATCACGACACTTTCTCGATCTGAGATTATAATAGAAGAGAATAAATCGTTAAAAATGATAATGGGTGACGCCACTCATAAAGCTGACCTATTAAAATCAATCCAAAATGCAGAAGCTATTATTGTGACATTAGGGACTGTCAAGAATATGAAAGCAACAACCCTTTTTTCAGATTTTGCAAAATTAATGGTGGAAATACATAGGGAGAACAAAATTAATGTTCCATTTATTTTTGTTACCGGATTTGGAGCTGGAGAAAGTAAAAATTATGTTCCATGGTTAGTAAAGATGTTTTTAAAATACATGTTAAAAGATGTGTATGCCGACAAAACTAAGATGGAAGAAATTATTACTGCATCAGATCTAAATTGGACAGTGGTGAGGCCAGGAAGATTATTAGATAAGGAATTGACAGAAAAATACCGTGTTGAAAACAAATTATTCAAAGGAATTAATATAGGTGGAATCAATCGAGCAGACGTGGCCGACTTTTTAATAAAGCAAGCAGAAAACCAAACTGAATTAAAAAAGTACATTGGTATATCTGAAAAATAGGATAATATAAAAACCTCAATCATTATAAAAAAAGGACTCACGAATAACGCGAGTCCTTTTTTATAATAATTTTTAAAATATTTGCCCTCAGGAATATAAATCCTATGATTTACATCCAAAAACTAGGAAAACATATCCTTCACTTTGTGAAAGAATCCCTTGTCGGACTTACCTGGTTGGGGCGCAAAATTCGCTGAATTTCTAAGCTTTTCTAAGAGCTCAGACTCCTCACTAGTCAATTGCTTTGGAGTCCAAATATTGACATGAACTAATTGATCCCCAATGGTATATCCATTCAATTCTTTTATTCCTTTTCCTTTCAAACGTAATATTTTACCTCCTTGCGTACCGGCTTCAAGCGTTATTTTCGCTTTTCCGGTGATCGTTGGAACTTCTACGGAGGTTCCTAATGCTGCGTCCACGAAGCTTACATATAAGTCGAAAATAACATTATTGCCATCACGATGAAGGAACTCGTGCTCTTCTTCTTCAATGACAATTAATAAATCTCCTGCAATTCCTCCCCTAGGTGGTACATTTCCTTTGCTACTCATGGAAAGTTGCATGTCATTGGAAACTCCTGATGGGATTTTGATTGGGATGATTTCTTCTTCTAATACCCTACCTTCTCCAAAACAAGCTTCACATTTTGCCCCCACACTTTTTCCTTCGCCACTACATGTAGGGCAAGTGGATGATGTTACCATTTGTCCCAACATGGTTTGTTGGACTCTTTTTACCTGACCTGACCCTTGACATGTTCCGCAGGTCTTTAAATCCGTTCCATTTTTAGATCCATTTCCTTGACAAGATTTACAGGCTACGTGCCTTTTTACCTTGATTTTTTTCTCAACCCCGTTGGCGATTTCCTCCAGATTCAATTTTAATTTTATGCGTAAATCGCTTCCTTTTCTTTGTCTACGACCACCGCCACCACCTCTGCCGCCAGAGAAAAAACTGCCAAATGGACTTTCGTCACCAAAAATATCCCCAAAATTAGAGAAGATATCTTCCATATTCATTCCACCTCCACCAAATCCACCCCCGGCTGCACCACCCATTCCAGCGTGGCCAAAACGGTCATATTGTGCTTTTTTCTGTGCGTTGCTCAGCACCTCATAGGCCTCAGCTGCTTCCTTGAATTTTTCTTCTGACTCTTTGCTATCTGGATTTTTATCCGGATGATATTTAATGGCCATCTTCCGATAAGCCTTCTTTATTTCTTCCTCTGATGCCGATTTCGATACCCCTAGAATTTCGTAGTAATCTCTTTTTTGAGCCATTTTTTAATTAGTTACCAACCACCACTTTAGCAAAGCGAATGACTTTTTCATTTAATGTATATCCTTTTTCAATTACCTCAACAACTTTGCCTTTTTCCGCTTCTGTTGGCGCCGGAAACTGTGTAATGCAATCATGTAAATCTGCGTCAAAAACTTCACCTTTGGCAGGTAATTCCTTTAAGCCTTTTGCTAACAAAATAGAATTTAATCGATTGAAAATCAATTGGGTACCCTCTGATATTTCACCTTGGGGTGCATTGGCTAAAGCGCGCTCATAGTCGTCCATAACAGGCAAAAGCTCGACAATTAATTGGGCCGATGCGCTTTGTATTAAATCAATTTTTTCCTTGGCTGTTCTCTTTCTGAAATTTTCGAAATCTGAATATAACCGAAGGTATTTTTCCTTCATTTCGGACAACTCATCTTTTACTTCTGTTGTTTCCTCCGTGTTTTCAGACTCAGATGGGGTATTTTCAACGGATTCCTGTGTATTAGCTTTTTCCTCTTCCGGATTTATTTCGGTATTTTTCTTTTTCATATGGCAAAATTAATAAGGTTTCCGTTAAACAAATCATACACCAAAAACTATTTTATGACAGTTTGGCATAATTTGAATAGCATTCGTAAATTTATGTCGCATGAGTAGGTCTCCCAAAAACATTTCTGATACAATTAAATCCTTGGCATCCCGACATGGATTCGAGTTTTGTGGATTGTCCAACGCCGATTTTTTAGAAGATGAAGCACCTATGTTGGAAAATTGGCTTTCCCAACATATGCAGGGGAATATGTCCTACATGGAGAATCATTTTGACAAACGTTTAGATCCAAGGAAATTAGTGGATGGTTGCAAAACAGTTATTTCACTTGTGTATAATTATTACCCTTCTCCAGAATTTCAACCTTTACAAGATAGCTTTAAGGTGTCAAAATATGCTTTTGGGGTCGATTATCATGTTGTGATTAAGGATAAAATGAAGCTTTTGTGGGATGATTTACAAGCTGAATTAGGTGATTTTACAGGTCGTATGTTTGTTGACTCAGCACCTATCTTAGAAAAAGCTTGGGCTCAGAAATCGGGTATTGGTTGGATCGGAAAAAACGCAAATTTGATCATTCCAAAAAGGGGTAGCTTTTATTTTTTGGCCGAAATGCTGATTGACTTAGCTTGTGAACCTGATGGACCCATTAAAGATTTTTGTGGTACATGTACGCGCTGCATTGATGCCTGTCCCACAGATGCCATTAAGCCTTATGTGGTCGACGGGTCGAAATGCATCAGTTATTTCACGATCGAGCTAAAAGAAAATATGCCCATCGAATTGCAAAAGGATTTTCAGGATTGGATATTTGGTTGTGATATATGCCAAGATGTTTGTCCTTGGAATCGTTTTTCTAAGCCACATCAAGAACCCCTTTTTGAAGCTAAAAGCCAATTTTTAGGCCTAAATCGGCAGGATTGGGAAGGACTTTCAGAAGATTTATTTAATGAATTGTTTCGCTATTCCGCGATTAATCGGACGAAATTGAAAGGAATAAAAAGAAATATAGCGCACATAAAAAAAATGGAACCATGAGGCCATGGTCCATTTTTGCAAATTAAACCCTAAAGTGAATTTCTTTGGATGAATTGTAGATCTAATTCTACGTTTTCTTTTGAATTTTCTTGAATCATTTCGGCAGCCATTCGCCCCATTTGATTCGGTTGGCTTGAAATGACGGAGATTCCGCCCACCAACAATTCTTTAAAACAAGAATCATTATATCCGATTAACCCTATATCTTTTCCAACCTCAAACCCATTTTTGTCCGCGTAATGGATGGCCTTGGCAAGGTCGACATCCGCTAAAGTGAAATAAATTTCACCTAAACGCATCTCGTCTTCGTCAAGACCATCTAAAACTTGGAAATTCATTGAAATAGATTCGCAGAATTTACTACATCCATTAATTAAATCTGCATCGAAATAATCTTCCTCCGTCAGAACTAAATTAAATGAATGGTACTTATTAAACAGGTTTAGTTGGGTATTAAAAACTTTTTTGATTTGACTGATTGGTTTGCTAACGATGCTAGCAAACGTAAGGCTTAGATTTGAAAATGAATGATCCAAGATGATCAATCGGTCAGATGGTATTTTCTTTAAACACTTTAAATTTTCATCATCTTCCTCAATTAAATGGGGCATCACAACATAATAATGATAATTGCCTAACTGCTGGCTCATTATTTCTTGAAATTGCTGTGATTTGTATTGATAAGTGAAAATATCTACTGAAACATTTTTTCCTAAAGTTTGACAAAAGACATCAAAGATCGATTTGGTCGAATCGGTGATTTTGCCCACTAAGAATAAAATTTTTGTCTTTGTTTGAAAAGTTGATTCTGAAATGAAGTATCCTTTTCTAAAAATAGAGGTGATGACCCCCATTTTATGTAACTCGGTATAAGCTCTCTCTACGGTATCTCTGGACAAATAACATTCTTCAGAAGCCTCATTAATACTAGGTAAACGTTCACCCGGTTTTAATTCACCCATTTCAATATCCTGCAAAAGTGAATTGATCAATTGCTGATACTTCGGCAATTTGCTGTCTGACTTTTTAATGGTAAAGGTTCCAAAGGTGTTATTCATTGCAAATGGGTAATCAAAAAATAAAAAATATTTTATTTATTTTCAGTTGTCAAATTTACACGACTAAGCCTATAGTTTATTGGACAAATCTTTCATTTTTGTGGACTGAAGTTGCAAAAACATAGCCTAAGCGTAATTATGGTGTTATTTAAATGGCTTTAACACATTTTTCACCAACTACATTCTTTCTAGGTTCTTGCGCTTACACTTAAAATTCGAATTAAATTCCTTTTAATTTTCTAATTTTAGACTTTCATTTTAAGGCCGTTTATAGTGTCCATTCGAATCGTATTCGTGTTTCTTGGCTTACTTATTTTTGACCCCATGTTTTTGTGGGCTCAAAAGTCCACACGCTATGAAAGGTTGACCACCGCTTCAGGTTTATCTCAAAGTACGATCAATAAAATAATCCAAGACAAAAAAGGTTTTTTGTGGTTTGCAACGGCAGATGGCTTGAATCGCTATGATGGGTATTCTTTTACCGTATATAGAAATGATCCGAATGACAACAAGACGTTAAGCGGAAGTGATATATCCACCGTTTGTGAAGATGATGAAGGTAATTTATGGGTGGGAACTCGAAATGCGGGATTAAATAAAATTAATTTAAAAACAGGTTCTGTGATTCGATTTCCACTTGGGCCTTCCGGGGAAGATATTTCATCCGTTATCATACCTTCGATCGTTAATTTAGGAAAACATAAGATTGGTGTAGCCGCTTTGGGTAAGGGTTTTATGACAATCGATTCTAAAAACAATGTATTGATTAAAGCGGAATCAGATTTTGAAACGCCACTCATTAAAGATGCGGTTCGGTTTTTCAGGCATTCAACAGGATCACTATGGATTGGGACAAGAACAGGGTATTTAATTTCAGTTTTAGGCAATCGTTCTTATTTACCATTTAATTTTGGTCAAAAGGGTCCGGCTAACGAATTTCGTATTCGGGCTTTATTTGAAGCAAAAAATGGGGATATATTAGTCGGCACAGAAGGCCGAGGATTATTTCGCTTTGATCATCAAAATCAAAAGTTCACTTCCGTTTTTTATAATCGATCTTCCCTTTCTTCGCGTCAAAATATAGTGACCAGCATTAGTAGGGATGGCTCTAAAAATATTTGGATTGGAACGGATAACGGTATTTATATCTGTGAGGGAGAGAATTTTTCAAAATTTCGCCAAGTGGTGTCTAATCCAGACCCGGAATTTGGTATCAGCTCTTATTCGGTGACTAGTTTATTCACCGACTCAAATTTAAATACTTGGATTGGGACTTGGGAAGCTGGTTTAAATATCGATTTTCACCAAAAACCTCGATTTTCTTTATTGAGATATAAACCCAATACGTTTTTAGGCTTATTGAGTAATAAAGTCACAGCTCTTCGGGCAAATTCAAATCAAGGAGTTTGGATAGGGAGTAATGTAGGTTTATCGTATTTGAATTATAAATCCGGTATCGTTGAACATTTAGTTAATAATGCAGACATCAATCGGCTTAATTCCCCTGATATTTTTGATGTTAATCTATTGGAAACAGATTCATTAGGAACCTTGTGGATTGGTGTGGTAGGGAAGGGTCTTTTCAATCTGGGGCTTGATCGAAAAATGATTTCATACCCCGTCCCGAAAGGAATTGTTTCAAACGTCGCGACCATAAAATTCTCTAGTATCCTTAAGATGGGGCAAAAGATGTTGCTAGGGACTTCAGGAAATGGTTTAATGGCTTTTGATTTGATTTCAAAAAAATATGAAATTCCTTACACTGAATTAAATCGGAAATTGTTTGAAAATAAAACGATCTCTACGTTAATGATGGAGGGAAATAGTCGTCTTTGGATAGGTACGACCGCGAGTGGATTATATGTATATGATTTAAAGACAAAAAAAGTTGATCATTGGGAAAAGGGGATTTCTACATCCTCTTTGAGATATAACCATGTGACTTATATTCATCAAGACCGAAAAAATCATATCTGGGTCCTCACAAACGGAGGAGGATTGCACTTATTCCAAGGACCTGGAAATACATTTAAGGTATTTACAGTAGCCGATGGACTAGTCAGTAATACGTTGAGGGGAATGGTGGAAGATAAAAAAGGAAATTTGTGGTTGACGACCAATGGCGGAATTTCTAAAATGGATCCTAAGACTTTCAAATGCATCAATTTTGATGATGTGGACGGTCTACAGGGGAAAGAGTTTTTGATTAATGCTTTCGATAAAAATAGTCAGGATTGGTTGTTTTTTGGAGGTATTAATGGATTGAATTACATTAAATCAGATAGTTTACGTTCTCGAATGGATGTTCCAAACGTCTTTATAACCAATCTGAAAATTTTCAATAAGCCTGTTCAAGTAGGTGCGGAGAACTCTCCCTTAAATCAAGATATTTTATTTACAAAGCATTTAATCCTTCAGCCTGAGCAATCGGTATTTAGCTTTGATTTTGTGGCTTTAGAATATCAGAGACCCAAAAATAATCGGTATGCCTATTATTTAGAGGGTTTTGAAAAAGATTGGAATTATGTGGGTACCCAAAGGTCCGCTTCTTATACGAATTTAAGCCCTGGAGATTATACCTTTAAAGTCAAGGCTTCTAATTCGGATGGTATTTGGGCCGAAAATCCTTTTGAGTTAAAAATTACTGTTTTACCCCCATGGTATCGCACCTGGTGGGCGTTTATTATTTATATTCTTACTGCTGCTGGGATTGTCTATGGATTTATTCGTGAAATAAAAATCCGAGAATCATTTAAGACAGATATTCGTTTGAAGGAAATTGAAAAGGAGCGTATTCAAGAGCTTGAGCAAGTAAAAACGCATTTTTTTACCAATATATCTCATGAGTTAAGGACTCCTTTAACCCTCATCATAAGTCCCATTGAACGTTATTTTCTTAAAAACAAAGGCCTAAACGAGGAACAAAATACTCGGATGTCTTCCATACATCAAAACGCTCAAAAACTTTTGCGATTGATTAACCAACTATTAGATCTATCCAAAATTGAGTCTGGAAAGCAGCAACCTTCCATCGCAAAACATGATTTAATCCTTCAGTTATCCAGTATCATTTTAGGGTTTGAAAATTATGCGCAACAAAAGCAAATCAATTTGATGTGGAAACCGCCACAAAATGATCTATTTGTTTATTATGATGCTGATATCATTGAAAAATGTGTATCCAATCTTTTGTCGAACGCATTTAAGCATACGCCAGAAGAAGGGAAAATTGGTGTTTCTTTGACATTGATTCATGATATTCAAGGTGGTAAAAAGAAAGTCAAATCGGTTCGTATTCAGGTATTAGATACCGGAAAAGGAATTGCATCTGAACATTTGAATCATATTTTTGATCGTTTTTACCAAGTCCCGGAATCGATGAATCGAGCCGGAACGGGCGTTGGTTTGTCACTTTGTAAGGAATTGATTGAGTTGCATTTGGGCCAAATAGAGGTTACTAGTAAATTGGGTGAAGGAAGTAATTTTTCAATTAATTTCCCAGTTCAAGATACCGCATTCGATCCCTCATGGATTCAGCAACATGAAAATTTATTGGAAAAGATTGTTTCCTCACATCCAGTTGTTCAAAAATTAGACTCGATTGAACACGAAAAACAAATTTTATTGATTGTAGATGATCATACGGAATTAAGAAAATTTGTTGCCGATATTTTTTCCAAGCGTTTTCAAATAGTCGAGTCTGGAAGGGGAGAAGAGGCATTGGAATTGGCTTTGAAGTTTTTGCCAGATGTGGTCATTACCGATTGGATGATGCCTGGCATGAGCGGAATTAATCTTTGCCGGGCCCTTCGTAGTAATCCCAAAACAAATCATATTCCGATCATTATCCTAACTTCAAAAAGTTCACAGGACAGTCAAATTGAAGGCATGCAATCCGGTGCGGATGATTATGTGAGTAAGCCATTTAATGCGGATTTATTAGAAATTAGAGTCAATAAGTTATTAGAAGCCAAGGAAAGAGCTAGAAAAAATTGGCAGAAACAGTTAGTTCAGAAAGAATTAACGGAAGGTAAATTACCGGAATTTCAAGATGAATTTTTACAAAAGGCAACTGCCTTAATTATTGAAAATATGGCTGATTCTAATTTTGATGTGGTCGATTTAGAAAATGGGCTGGATATGAGCAAAATGCAGTTGTATCGGAAGTTGAAAAACCTTACTTCTTTAGCTGGAAATGAATTTATACGTTCCATTAGGCTCCAACAAGCCTTAGTGTTTATGGAGACTACCCAATTTAATGTTTCCGAAATTGCCTATAAAGTTGGATTTAATGATCCAGCCTATTTTACACGCGTCTTTAAAAAACAATTTGGTCAATCACCTTCTTATTACATCCATCATGCGAAAGAGAACATTAGTTAAATTTTCAATTCTTGCCTTTGTATCTATTTTGATTTCCTCTTGGGGATTTCTTTCTCATAAATCATTGCAGCAAGTTTCCATTTATACGTTACCAGCAGAATTAGGATTGTTTTTTTACGCGAATCAAGATTATTTAGTGACCCACTCGATTAGGCCAGATGTCCGCAGAAGAGACGATAAATTAGAGGACCCAAAACATTATTTAGATATGGATGCGGATGTTTTTGGCCCCAACTATCGCACAGCTATCCCGCATGATTTTTCTGCCGCCGTCAAGAAATATTCCTTGGATAGTTTGAAAAATGAAGGGCTTGTGCCTTGGGAAGTAAACCGAGTTTATAAACGGTTAGTTTATTCATTTCAACATAATTTAAAGGATTCTGTGTTGTTTTATGCAGCCGATTTAGGCCATTATGTGGCTGATTCACATGTTCCTTTGCATACAACTAAAAATCACGATGGACAATTTACCAACCAAAAAGGCATTCATGTGTTGTGGGAAAGTTTAGTGCCTGAGGAATTTTTGAGAAATTATCAATTTAATCAGGTGCCTGCGGTTACCTACATAAAAAATCCACAAGATTTTATCTTTCAAATTTTATTGGAATCACATGATATGCTACCTGAAGTTTATAAAACGGAATTAGCTATTCGGGCAGAGATGGGAGAAGCAAAATCATTCATGGAAGTGGAGCGAGGAGGTCGTAAATTACAGTATTATACCAAAGACTTTATAAAAGCGTATGGCAATCGATTAGGCTCGTCCATTGAAAAAAGAATGCTTTTAGCGTCTAATCGGGTGGCTAGTTTTTGGTATTCTGCTTGGAAGGATGCCGGTTCGCCTACTTGGGTGATGGCTGCTCCTGAAATTTCAGAGGCATTGAAACAGAAATATGCCAATGAGAAATCAGTATGGTCATCGAATAATCTGATCAAGGAAAATTTATTGATTTCGCTGAAAACAAAATCTGCTGAATAAATGCAAAAGATTTTACTCCTTTCAGATACTCATAGTTATTTAGACGCGCGGCTTGAAGAGCATATCGAGTTTTGCGATCAAATCTGGCATGGGGGTGATTGGGGTTCTGTGGCGATTGCAGATACATTAATGAGTTTTGGGAAACCCGTTTATGGTGTTTATGGGAACATTGATGATCGCACGATCCGCAACATGTTTCCAAAAATCACTCGGTTTATGTGCGAAAACGTAAAAGTTGCCATGACGCATATTGCCGGTGCGCCCTCCTCCTACAAACCTGATGCATTAGAAACTTTTGCCATGGGAATTCCACATATTTTTGTGTGTGGCCATTCCCACATACTTCAGGTCAAAAGAGATTTGAAACGAAATAACATGCTGTTTTTAAATCCGGGGGCGGCGGGCCAACATGGATTTCATGATGAGCAAACAGCTTTGAGGTTTAAGATTGACGGATCTCGAATTTTTGATATGGAAGTAATCCAAATGCCTCGTTTGAAGATTCGCGTTAAATAATTGTGGAGAAAAAATGGATTAAATTAGCATTCAGACTATAATTGGAATGATTGGACATTTTCGAAAACACTTCCTTTTTGAAAAGATTTAAGAATCCAACCCCCACCGACTACATCATCCCCCTCATAAAATACAGCTGCTTGGCCCGGTGCGATTCCACTGACATCTTCATGGAATTCTACTTTGATTTTCCCGTTTAATCCTTGAATAAAAGCGGCCGTCCCCGCATCTTTGTATCGAACTTTTGTCACCGTTTCTAGGCCCTCAGCTGGGATTGAGTCATATTTTTGTAGGTTTAATTGGCCCACATACATACCGGTTCTATTCAAATCCTCTAACTTCCCGATGACCACTTCATTCGTTTCTTTCCTTATTTCCGTAACAAAGGCTGGATAGCCAAAAGCCTTGCCTAAACCCTTTCTTTGGCCTACCGTATAAAAAGGATATCCCTCGTGTGTGCCTATGATTTTGCCTTCTGTATCAATAAAATTTCCACCTTTCACTTGCTCTTCCAGCTCAGGAATTCTGCGCTTTAGAAAGCCCCGATAATCATTGTCGGGAACAAAACAGATTTCATAGCTTTCTGATTTATTGACTAGGTCAACAAAGCCCCGCTCTGTGGCCATTTCGCGTATTTTGGCTTTCGTTAAATGACCTAAAGGAAGAATGGTTCGCGCGAGTGAAGATTGAGAAACTCCCCAAAGCACATAACTTTGGTCTTTCAACGCGTCTACCCCTTTTGATATAATAAATCGATTGTTTTCTTCTCTGATTTGTGCGTAATGTCCGGTGGCGATGAATTCGCATCCTAATTGGTCTGCGCGCTTTAACAATGCATCCCATTTGATGTGGGTATTGCACATAACACATGGATTGGGTGTTCGACCTTCTACATATTCATTAGTGAAATAATCAATGACGGAATCACCAAATTCCTCGCGGATGTCTAATATATAATGGGGGAAACCTAAGGATACGGCAATATGTCGGGCATCATTGATTGAATCAAGCGAACAACAACCTGTTTCCTTTTTTGTCCCACCGGAGCTAGCATAGTCCCATGTTTTCATGGTCATGCCGATCACTTCATATCCTTGCTCATGTAATAAAACAGCTGCGACTGAGCTGTCAATACCGCCGCTCATGGCGACTAGTACGCGTCCTTTTGTTTTCATATTTGCTGCTCAGGTTCAAGGCCTGACGAAATTTTGTGCAATTTAAGATTAATTTGCCCAATTGGCGAACAATTTTGCTATTTAGCACCTTAAAGATTAGTTTTGTTTTTAATTTTGGATTGATTTATGCTAAAGACAAAGGTTAAGGTTTCTGCGATTGAGAATTTGTCGGATGCGCGGTATTGTGCAGGGATGGGCGTGGAATGGTTAGGATTTTCTATGACGGATGTTCCTTTGGATAAATTCAATGAAATTCGAAATTGGCTTTCAGGTGTTCAGATCGTTGGCGAGGCGTTTAATTGTTCAGAAGATCAAATAATTGCACTCTGTGAGGCTTACCAGCCAGATGTTTTAGAGATTAGTTCTTCGACTCAGTTAGAGAAAATCAAGCACCTTACATTACCCAAAATCTTAAGAGTAAATCTTGATTCAGATAATTTACCTGCATTATTTGCGGCCGCCAGACCTTATGTAGACTATTTTTTGTTGGTAGGTGACTCGGAGGATTCCTTGTTAGGTTTTGAAAACCAAGTGGAAATATGGTCTGCACAATATCCCATTATCTTAGGTTTACGTATTCCTGATCAAGATTTAGACGAATGGGTTGAGCAAAGTTCTATCCAAGGAATTGGATTAATTGCAGGGAAAGAGGAGCGTCCTGGCTACCGAGATTTTACTGATTTAATCACTATCTTAGAAAAACTAGAAACCGAATAAATATGCATTTACGCATTTAAAATATATGTTAGAATCGATTAAAGGCTTTTGGGTTACCAGTAAAATCAAAATTTCGGAAGGAATCATTTGGTTGGTGATTCTATTAGATAAAGCACTCTTAAAGATTTTAGGGGAGAAGAAATACACTTGGTTAATCGGCTATGCCAATCTAACCAAAGTGTTGATTGAAGCCTATTACCGTCGATTCAAAGCATTTTATGATGCGCATGTCGACAAACAATCTCCATATTACCGGCCTATTGTTAAGATTTGGAAATTTACTGCCAAAGCGGGTTTATTTGTTTTAATCTATTTATTTGTCATACAAACCAATATTTTCTGGTTGACCGGTGAAATGCCGTCAGTCGACGATTTGCAAAACCCTAAACTTTCCCAAGCCTCTGAGATATATTCTGCGGATGGTGTGCTATTAGGCAAATATTTTGCTGAAAATAGAACTCCCATACGAGACTTTAATTTACTGTCACCTTATCTCGTAAAAGCTTTGGTGGCTACCGAAGATTCTCGGTTTTATGAGCATACGGGTATTGACTTTCAAGCTTGGGCCGGTGTGTTAGTGGGCATGGCTAAAGGGGGCGATCGGGGAGGTGGAAGTACTATTTCTCAGCAATTAGCCAAAAATCTCTTCAAAACTCGGACCAAAAAAGGCTTCTTCAAAACAGGTATTTTGGGATATATTCCAGGATTAAATAAGTTGATTTATAAATCCAAGGAATGGGTGACAGCCATTAATTTAGAACGTTTTTACACGAAGGATGAAATTATCCTTTGGTATTTAAATACGGTCGACTATGGAAATAACGCGTATGGAATCAAAGTAGCTGCAAAGACCTATTTTAATACGAGTGCGGATAGTTTAAATGTACAAGAAGCAGCGATATTAATCGGTTTACAAAAGGCGACAACCACCTATAATCCAACCCGTTATGACGGAAAGCCTTTGGCTGAAAACAAGGCTTGGAAACGTAGGAATGTGGTTTTGTCTCAAATGGTGAAGGCGGGTTATTTGAAAAAGGCTGCATATGATTCCTTGGCGAAATTACCGATCGTTTTACATCCCAATGAAGAGTCTCCCTATGATGGGACTGGTAATTATTTTAAGGTGGCCGTGGCTAGATACATTAATGATTGGGCCAAAGAAAATGAAATGGAAGTGGATTTGTATCGGGATGGATTGAAAATAATGACAACCATCGACTCGCGTCTCCAATTACATGCGGAGGAAGCGGTTGAGGGCGGAATGCGTAACATTCAAAAATCTTTTGATAACCATTGGGCCGGTCAAAATCCTTGGGTCGACGAGCACGGAGTTGAGATTGTAGGTTTCATCGATACGGTTGCCAAGCGCACGGATTATTACAAAGCGTTGGCTAAAAGATTTCCTACAAGTCCTGATTCAGTTTGGCATTACATGAAAAATGTGAAGCGAGATATGTGGGTTTATTCTAGAAATGCGTTGGGTGAGGAGAAAAGAAGTATGAGCTCGATTGATTCCATCAATTATTATAAGCGGTTTTTACAGTCGGGCATGATGACCTTAGATCCTTACACAGGTCATATCAAGGCTTGGGTGGGTGGTTTAGATTTCAAATATTTCAAATATGATCACGTTAAGCAGAGTAAACGTCAGCCTGGTTCTACGTTTAAACCTTTTGTTTATACAGCGGCCATAGACGGGCCTAAAGATTTATCGCCTTGTTACAT
>CANIYB010000017.1 GCA_947471105.1 Cytophagaceae bacterium | reverse complement strand
GGAAAGTGAACGATTCCCAGCATAAGTAAATCCACCCAAAAGCAAGGGAGGATACCCTTCTTTGTTTTCATATTGGATATCTGCACCCAAGTTCTTTAAGGCATCCACTAAAATACCGATAGGGCGCTCACACATACGAGGCGTACCCGTCATGCGCTTTTTTTGACCCGTTATCGCATAATAGGCAGTCAAAAAACGCATCGTCGTTCCGGCATCCAACACATCTGCAACTTCGTGGTCCTTCTGAGATAACAAGCGAATCATAGTTTGTGTATCCCGAGCCTCCGCTAAATTAGACAAGTTGCTTAGTTCTCCCCCAGCTAACGCATTCAGAATTAACGATCGATTACTTTCTGATTTTGACGCAGGAAGGGGAATGATCTCTTGAAAAGAATGTTCAATGGGAAAAAGGCGAATTTGATCCAAAATAGAATACGTGATTAACGTAATTTTAATGTTACTAATGATACAACGGCTAAAATAATTCCAACAATCAAGAATCGGATAACAATTTTAGACTCATGGTAATTTTTCTTTTGAAAATGATGATGCAATGGCGACATGAGAAAAACCCGCCTACCTTCTCCATATTTTCGTTTGGTATATTTAAAATAGCCCACCTGAATAATGACGGATAGGTTCTCAATGAGGAATATACCGCATAGGACTGGAATCAGCATTTCCTTTCGAATTACGATAGCCAATGTCGCAATCACACCGCCCAACATCAAACTACCGGTATCGCCCATAAATACCTGAGCAGGATACGTATTATACCATAAAAATCCAATGCAAGCGCCGACAAAAGCTGCGCAAAAAATGGCTAATTCCCCTGAATTGGGAATAAACATCACATTTAAATACTGAGAAAAAACCTTGTTTCCAGACACATAAGCTAATATCGCTAAGGTTAGTCCTATAATAACGGAAGTCCCAGCGGCTAATCCATCCAAACCATCCGTAATGTTAGCCCCATTTGAAACTGCTGTAATGATAAAAATAACAACCAAGACATAAACTACCCACACATAATGATCAGGAATAAAACTTGGCAATAACATATTATAATCAAACTGATTATTTTTCAAAAATGGAACCGTCGTCATTAAAGATTTAGAATCTGTATAAGTCTGAACTTGTGTCCCATCTGCCAGCATCGTTAATTTCGAAAAGACCCTTACTTTAATGTGCTCGTTATAATACATGGTTAGGCCCACAATTAAGCCTAAACCTATCTGACCCACAATCTTAAATTTACCTGAAAGTCCTTCTTTATTCTTTTTGAAAACTTTTATATAATCGTCTAAAAAGCCGACTGCCCCTAACCAAACGGCCGAAAGCAATAACAAGACAATATATACATTGGTTATTTTGGCAAATAAAACGGTGGGGATAATTAACGAAAGTAAAATGATGAAACCGCCCATGGTCGGTGTTCCTTTTTTCTGCATTTGGCCTTCTAAACCAAGATCGCGAATTTCCTCTCCTATTTGTAATCTTTGTAGTCTATAGATGACGGATTTACCCCAAATCGCAGCGATTCCTAGGGATGTAATGGTGGCCGCAAAAGCCCGAAAAGTAATGTATTGAAATACCCCAGCTCCAGGAACGTTTAGTGTTTTGTCTAAGTATTCAAAAAGGTAATAAAACATCCCTTAGCTAATTTTAGGTTGAAAAAAACTAAAAACAAAGTTGCAAAATTTTGATTGCTTGTACAAATTAGCTCTCAAAAGCGAGGGCCAACACTAATTTATCGTCAAAATCGTGCTTCACCCCTTTAATATCTTGATAGGTTTCATGGCCTTTCCCTGCGACTAAAATAACATCTCCCGCTTTGGCAATTTCCCTGACGGCTGTCATAATGGCCAATTTCCGATCACTTATTCGAGTGACTTTAAAAGCCATTTCCTTAGGAACTCCTGATTCCATTTGATCTAAAATATCTTCCGGATCTTCAAACCTAGGGTTATCCGATGTCAAAATAACCGCATCACTATAATGAGCTGCTAGTTCTGCCATGATAGGCCTCTTTCCCGCGTCCCGATTTCCACCACAACCTACTACGGTAATAATTTTTTGTGATTTATTTCGAATGGCTTGTATGGTTTTAAGTACATTTTCTAAGGCGTCTGGCGTATGTGCATAGTCAACGATTCCCATTTTATGATTGGGTCCCGCTAATTGGTCAAACCTTCCAGTAGCCGTTTTTAATGCAGACATTTGCACTAAAACCTCTTCCTTATCCTCGCCTAATAAAATGGCTGTGGAGTAGATAGCCAATAAATTATACGCATTAAATGTGCCGATCAATTGGGCATGAATCGCCTGACCGTCAAATTCTACTTGCAATCCTCCCACTCCATTACTAATTATTTTCGCCTTGAAATCAGCTGAATTCAAAATCCCATAGCTGTATTTTTTAGCCTTCGTATTTTGAAGCATAATTTGACCACGCTTATCGTCTTGATTCGTCAATGCAAAAGCTGTATCCGGTAACGCATCAAAGAATCCTTTTTTTGCTTTTATATATTCGTCAAAGGTTTCGTGAAAATCCAAATGGTCGCGGGTGATATTGGAAAAAATAGCTCCTTTAAATTGTAAACCATGAATTCTTTTTTGTACCACCGAATGTGAACTTACTTCCATAAAAACATAGGAACAACCATTAGATAGCATTTCGGCCAACAACTTATTTAAGTTTAAAGCATCTGGCGTCGTATGTGTCGCCGGGATCACCCGATCCTGAATCATGTTCTGAACCGTGGAGATCAAGCCACAACGATGACCAAGCTTTTTAAATAATTCAAATAAGAGCGTTACGCTAGTGGTTTTTCCATTAGTCCCCGTAATCCCGATCAAGTTCAATTTGGAAGAAGGGTGCTCATAAAAAGCGCAGGAAACTTCTGCTAATGCGGCGTTTGAGTCAGCTACTTGAATACATGTCACGTCAAAAGGTACATCCGCAGGAATATCTTGCACCAACCAAGCCTTACAACCCTGTGCGTAGACCTGAGACAAAAACTGATGTCCATCTACTTGCGTACCTGGAATGGCAAAAAATAAAGAACCGATTTTTGCTTGTCTTGAATCAAAACATAAAGCATCTATTTCTTGATCCTTACCTATTGTAGATAAAATGCTAAGCTCCTTAATCAACGAAAATAATGAACCCATTTTACTTTAATTGGATATTCAATAATAGATTTTTTCTGCTGGGTGTTCCTGGCGCAATCGACTGAGAAACAACGGCTCCCATCCCATTCGCTCTTACTTTTAATCCCCTATTTTCCAAAGCGAATAACGCATCTCGCAAGTTCATCCCAACAACATTTGGAACCGTTTTAGCAGGAAAAGAAATGGGTGAATTTTGTACTATTTTTTTATCTTGACTAAATAATACCCAGCGCCCGTCTTCTTCTACTTTAGGCAAATTGAAATTTGAAAAAAGTATTTTTTGATCCAATGGATGAATCGTATGAGAAAGTTGGGCATTATTTAATGAGTCGGGCAAGGTTCCGGATAAGGTTCTTTGCAATTTCATATCACGAGAATAAATGTGATTTGAAATATCCAAGAAAACCGGAGCTGTTACTTGGCGTGCGTAGGTACCTTCAGAACCTCCTTCGGGCTTATCCATGGCAACTAAAACCGTATACTTAGGCTTTGCCACAGGAAAATATCCGATGAAAGACACATAATAAGTTCCTTTGACATAATGCCCGTTGACTAATCGTTGCGCCGTACCCGTTTTCCCTGCAATTCCATAAGGGGTTCCATTTAAGTTATTGCCCGTTCCTCTTAAAACAACTCCTTCAAGCATTGTTTTAATTTTCTTCAAAGTCTCTGGCGAACACAGAGGCTCCTTATCCTTCTTTTGAGTTTCGGTGTAATCCTTAACTATTTTATTGCCTGTCGTTGCATTTTTTACGATAATCGGCTGAATCCAATACCCATTGTTGGCAATCGCATTGTAAAACGAAATCATATGCATAGGGGAAGTATTCGACGAATAACCCACCGAAGACCACATGTATTGCAAAGCATCCCATTTGGCAGGTACGGGAAATTTAGGTGTTGTATAACGTGGAGTAATCTGAAAATTAAGCGGGTCGATCAAATGAAACTTTTTTAAGTAATCATAAAATTTCCCTTGCTTTGAACCAAATACCCGTTGCATTAACTTGATCGTACCAATATTCGATGAATGCTCGATGACCCCTTGAACAGAAATCGTTCCATAGTCATGTGAATCAGTCATGGTCTTATTGAAAATCGTATACTTCCCCCCTGTCGTGACCATATCGGTCAGCGGCATATTAGATTCCTCTAGCATCGCCATCATGGAAGGCAACTTAAATACTGAGCCTGGATCGTTTTCAGAAACATCAATAGCATAATTAGCAAACTCGGAATAACCCGTGGGTGAACTTGCCTCCTTAGTCAAATTAGAAATGGCCTTTATTTCACCCGTGGCAGTTTCCATGACAATGGCCGTCGCATAATTACCTTTATAGGTAGCTAAGGCTTTCATCAAGGCAAGCTCTACGATATCTTGAATGTCAACGTCAATCGTCGTTTGTAAATCATAACCAGGCGTAGGAATTAATTCCGTTCCATTTTCCATGGGACGCCAAGTGTTTTTATCCATTTTCTGAAACAATCCTTTTCCAGGAATCCCTCTTAATTCTTTTTCGAAAGCTCCCTCAAGCCCTACTGCCAATTTATCTTTGAGGTATCCAATGGTCCGATAAGCCATTTGGCCAAAAGGAGCATATCGGACATTCACTTTATCAAAAACGACACCCGTCTTAGTCGCATTTCGTTTGCCTTCCTTAAAAAGTGGAAAATTCAGCACAGCCTTTCTTTCTTGAAAATCCAACAAACGATTATTCAATAAGATATACGTTTTATTACTATTTTTAGCTAGTAAAATTTTGTTATAATATTCATCAGAGGACCTGTCTTTAAATAAGAGGGCCAGCTGATCGCAAAGCGCATGAATATGTGTTGAAAAAAGTTTTTCAGATGCAGGCGAAAAGTTGAAGACGGATGGGTCCATCCCTAATCGATATTTAGGCAAAGAAGTAGCTAATAAACTACCGTCATCTGAATAAATATTTCCCCTACTCGCCTCCACATTTCTTTCCTTGATATAAGTAGCTGCCGCCTCAGATCTCAATTCTTCTCCTTGAAGAAAGACTAATCTGTATAAATTGAAAATCAATACTAAAAACATAAGCAATACCACCATAAAGAAAATATAAAATCTTCTAGTAATAATTGCACGAATATTTAAACGCTTATCAGCTGCCATTTTAATCGAAATTTTACTCCTTTTTCCCTTCTTCTACAATTTTATAAGGGGGCGTTAAACTCACCTCTAGTTTATATTTTTTCATCGCTTCCGCTAAATAACTTTGCTTCCCCTTTTTCATGAACTCGGCTTTTTGGGTGGTGTAATCAGCTCTTAATTCTTCTAATTCGGCCTTATTTTTAACGATTTGGTGGATTTTACCATCCGCCAACATGGAGTAATAAATATAAATCAAAATGAGGAACGCGATGAAAACAATTTTTTTGATCCATTCCACAGGCAACTCTCCTCCCGTTAAATGGTCGATGTCGAACAACATTTCTAAAGGGTCTTCCTTTAGATTTGGTTTCTTAGCAGAAGAATCGTTTTTGGGTACTGAGGTAGCCATTTTATAGTTTTAAAGCAATGCGCAATTTCGCACTTCTTGATCTAGGATTTTCTTTTAATTCTATTTCGGACGCTGTAATTGGTTTTCGAGTTACTGAATGCAAGGGTTTATGAACAACACCAAACAAATCTTTATCCTCTTTGCCTAAGCAATCCCCCGTTTTAATATAATTTTTTACTAATCGGTCCTCTAATGAATGAAAAGAAATGACCACTAATCTTCCGTTTTCATTGAGCACATTTGGCACTTGGGCTAAAAATTCTTCAATAACAGCAAGTTCTTGATTTACTTCAATTCTAATCGCCTGAAAAACCTGGGCGAAATACTTGAATTCCCGTGACCTTGGAGCTAATTTAAAAAGAATTTCTTTAAATTCCGAAGTCGTTTCCAAGGGTTTTTGTGTCCTCGCTTGAATGATGGCGAGAGCTAATGTTTTCGCATTTTTTACCTCCCCATACATGCCTAAAATTTTCTGCAATTGCTCTGCGGAATAGGTGTTCAAAACTGATTTAGCATCTAAAGAAGCAGAAGGTCCCATGCGCATATCTAATGGCCCGTCATAGCGAGTAGAAAATCCGCGCTCGGGCGCATCTAATTGGTAGGAGGACACACCAAAATCAGCTAAGATTCCATCTACTTTTTTGATTCCTTCCAAACGCAAATACTTATCTAAATGCCTGAAATTGGCGGTGATTAAGGTCAGCCGATCATCATCTATTTTCTCCGCTTCTTTCCAAGCGTCAGGATCCTGATCAAAAGCTATTAATCGACCCTCGGGCCCTAAATGCTTTAAAATTTCTTTGCTATGTCCCCCACCACCAAAAGTCACATCGACATAAATACCTTGGGGATTAATCGCGAGGCCCTCGATGCATTCATTCAATAAAACGGAGGTGTGATACGTATTTGTGGACATAAGTTCAAATTTACAAAATATCCAATGGCAATCTCAATTTTTATAAATTCACTATATATTTTTTATGACAAAAAGGATTACTCTATCTTTGACTTAGAAAAATCGTATATAATGCCTAAATTTTTTCTTGCCCTACTTTTAATGGTTACCTTATTCGACTCGCTAAGTCAAAAAAATACGGCTCCCAAATTGGGCCCATGGCGAGTAGAAATGAAGCATTTTAGTGGAATTCTTCCATTCAACTTCATCGTTAACCCGAGCAAAAACCAAGATAAATTCAACATTAAAATTCAAAATGGATCTGAAAAATTCTCTTTAGGAGAATCCTTTTTTAGAGGGGATTCACTGGTGATCCCTTTTGACCTATATGATTCTGAGATCGTTGCCTTTTTAACAAATTCAAAAAAAATGAATGGGTATTGGATCATGAAAAGAGATGGAAAAGCTATTTTTCGCATTCCATTAGAAGCAACCTCAGGGTCTACGGAACGTTACACAAACCTAAAACCTTCAAAAATAAATGTGACAGGAAATTGGATGGCCGATTTTTGGAGCGACGAAAATACCCACAGTCCTGGAATAGGCATGTTCAAGCAGGTGGGTAATTCCGTCACAGGAACATTTCTAAAGCCGAGTGGCGACTATCGATTTTTACAGGGAAATGTGAGCGGCGACAGCTTATTCATGAGTTATTTTGACGGAAGCTATTGCATGCAAATCCGGGTGAAAGTGAAAGGTAAAGAGCTTAGTGGAAATTTCTATACAGGATTAGCGGGGAAGAGAAATTTGAAAGCAACATTAGATCCTAAAGCCAGCCTGCCCGATTTAAAGAAATTAACTTATTTAAAGCCAGGTTTTGACCGGATTAATTTCTCACTACCAGATCCTGATGGAAATACGATTAGTTTACAAGATGCCCGATTTAAGGACAAAGTCGTTGTCATTGAATTGATGGGGTCATGGTGCCCGAATTGCATCGATGAATCTAGATTTTTAGCTCCCTATTATAAAAAAAATAAGTCTAAAGGTCTTGAAGTCATTGGACTATCTTTTGAGTATTCGGATGACATGAAAATTTCCGGGCCTAAAATCAAAAACTTTATCGCTAAAATTGGAATTCCCTATCCGATTGTGTTGGCTGGAAAACCAGATGATTCGACCATTGAAAAAGTCTTGCCCATGTTGCATAAAATCAATGGCTATCCAACGACCTTCATCATTGACAAACAAGGCAAAGTACGTGAAATCCATACCGGTTTTTCAGGACCCGGAACTGGCGTTTATTATACGGATTGGATTCAGGAATTTGACAAAACGATACAAGCACTTTTAATCGAAAAACCATGAAAATTAAAATAGTCATTCTTATCCTTTGTCTTGCTTTTCCATTTAAAAATATAGCGCAAAAACCAGCTAAAAAAATTCGTTGGAAAGCCCCAGTGGCCTTAGGTGTTACTAGCTTGTTGCTTTACAATTCTTTTGCCAAAGATGCTCAAAGTACTATTTATAGAAATAATTTTTCAAGCTTCTCAACGAATTTAGATGACATATTGCAATACACGCCAACAATCCTGAATGTTGGCCTATCTGCTAGTGGATTAAAGACAAAAAACACCAGAGCAGATCGCTTGGGCATTTTTGTTTTAGGTACAGGAATATATGTAGTCGCAACCCAAAGCTTAAAGTATGCGATCAATGAAACTCGACCTACTGGAACCGAGCATTCATTCCCCTCAGGTCACGCAGCCACAGCATTTTTTGGCGCCACGCTACTAGCGAAAGAATATGGCGAAAATTATCCATGGATTGCTGTGGGTGGATACGCAATTGCCGGAACCACGGCTGTATTACGAATGGCCAATAACCAACATTGGGCCACTGATGTATTCATGGGTGCTGGAATAGGGATCGCATCTGCAGAAATCGCTTCCTACCTGTATCCTAAAATAAAAACGAAGCTGTTCAATTCGAAATCGGCGTGGAATTTTGAACCACAAATTGCTCCTAATTATTACGTAGCCCGATTAAATTATTCGTTTTAAACCAATAATAAATACGTAGCCGCACCGGCAAAGTATCCCAATAGGGCTAGAATTCCTATTTTTTTAGCATACCAAATAAATTCGATTTTTTCCATTCCCATCACGGCCACACCCGCTGCGGAACCAATAATCAAAATACTTCCACCAGTACCCGCACAAAATGCCAAATATTCCCACATGCTATGATCCAATGGGAAATCAGTCAAATGATACATCCCCATGGTTGCTGCCACGAGCGGAACATTATCTACGACCGAGGAGGCCAAGCCGATAATCGTCACAATTAAATATTGATTCCCCAACATATTTTCCAAGAAAACTGCGAGGGAATTGAGGTATCCAAAAGATTCTAAAGCGCCTATGGCCAACAAAATACCTAAGAAAAAAAGGACACTTGACGTGTCTACTTTACTTAAAGCAAAACCAACCGTGTAGGGTTTTTTGGCTGCTTCATCTTTATCCGAATGCAATATTTCTGATATAATCCAAACAATGCCTAATCCTAATAAAATGCCCATGTAAGGAGGAAGGTGCGTAATCGACTTAAAAATAGGTACCCCTAACAAACTAGCGATCCCTGCAAAAAGCATGATTTTACCTTCTTTTTCTTCCGCTAGGCTAAGCGCTGAAAGAGCATGCGGGCTACCTAATTTTTCATTTCTAACCCAATAAGAGCCTACAGCCAATGGAACTAATAAAGAAATTAATGCCGGTAAAAATAAAACTTTAATAATTCCCCAAGCAGATATTTGACCGCCAATCCAAAGCATGGTTGTTGTAACATCACCGATCGGAGACCAAGCGCCCCCCGCATTTGCCGCGATGACCACCACGCCCACAAAATATTTCCTCGTTTGTGAATCTGAAATTAATTTGCGCAAAAGCGTAACCATGACGATGGCCGTAGTTAAATTGTCCAAAGCCGCAGAAAGGAAAAACGTGACAATTCCCACGATCCATAAAAGCTTAGCCGAATTTTTTGTCTGTATTAATTGATTTACAAACCTGAAACCTTGATGCGCATCGATTAACTCGACCAAAGTCATGGCGCCTAAAAGAAAAAATAAGATCTCCGAAGTACTCCCCAAATGATGAGATAGTTGGCCCAATTCCCCCTCCCCCTTCACCAAAGCAAATACCACCCAAACAAGGACGCCCGTTAATAAAGCAGTGGCCGTTTTGTTGATTTTCAATGGATGTTCAAACGCAATAGCGAGATATCCTAGGGCAAAAATGAAGACTGAAATTATTTCCATGCGCATAAATATAAAAAAAGAAAGTCAGAGATTCTGCTCTGACTTTCTTAATTATTGCAATATATAACTCTATTTTAATTTAGCTACAGCTGCTTTAATTCGTTCACAAGCTTCCTCCAATTGTTCGTCAGCGGCGGCAGTTGAAATACGCATACAATCAGGAGCTCCAAAACCTGAACCAGCAACGGTGGCTACGAAAGCATCCATCAACAACCAAGTACAAAAATCATCTGAATCCTTGATGGTTGTTTTTCCATCCGATTTGCCAAAATAATACGATATATCAGGGAACGCATAAAATGCTCCATCGGGCATATTAACTTTAAAACCAGGTATTTCTCTTAATTTACCCACTACTAATTTTCTGCGGCGATCGTAGGCTTCCTTCATCTCATGGGCATGATCTAAAGTACCATTAAATGCCGCAACAGCAGCCTTTTGAGCAATAGAGTTTGTTCCTGAAGTCACCTGACCCTGTAATTTTTCTACTCCATCGGCAATCCATTTGGCGGCGGCAATGAATCCAATTCTCCAACCCGTCATGGCATGACCTTTCGCCACTCCATTTACCGTAATAACTCGTTCTTTTATTTCTGGAATGGATCCGATCGAAAAATGACCCCCCTGTGTGAAGTTGATATATTCATAAATCTCATCCGCTAAAACAAAAATATTTTCATGACGAGCCACCACATTGGCGATATCCCGTAATTCCGATTCTGTATAAACAGATCCCGTTGGGTTATTAGGCGAAGCAAACATCACCATTTTAGTTTTAGGCGTAATAGCCGCTTCAAACTGCTCTGCCGTAACTTTAAAATTATTATCAAAAGCACCTTGAACGATCACCGATTTCCCCTCGGCCAACTTCACCATCTCTGAATAAGAAACCCAATATGGCGAGAAAATAATCACCTCATCACCAGGGTTAATTAATGCAGCAATGGCATTGGCCAACGAGTGTTTCGCGCCGGTAGATACCACAATATTTTCTGAACCCCACTCTAAATTATTATCGCGCTTTAATTTATTGGCAATCGCCATGCGTAAATCAGGATAACCTGCCACCGGAGAATATCCGTGAAACCCATCGTCGATGGCTTTTTTGGCCGCATCACAAATGTGAGCTGGTGTTTTAAAATCTGGCTCGCCGACCGATAAACTAATAACTTGATGACCCTGAGAAGCAAGTTCTCGGGCTTTTTTGGTCATCCCTAAGGTGGATGACTCTTCTAATGCTTGAATGCGTTTAGCTAATAAGGAAACTGACATAAATTGATTTGAACTTTTACTGATAATTTGTGCAAAATTACCCTTTAAAAATCTGAATAGCTAATAAAATTTGCAAAAAAGGACTTAGGATAATTGGCTTAATTTTGCATAAACTCCCTTTTTAAGGGCCATTAACTCAAGGTGAGTTCCCTTTTCTACAATATTTCCTTGCTCTATGACAAGAATTTGATCTGCATGTTGGATCGTGCTTAATCGATGGGCAATGACAAGAACGGTCCGGTTTTTCATCAAATTTCCAAGTGCGGCTTGAACTAATTTTTCGGATTCATTATCTAGCGCGCTCGTAGCTTCGTCTAAAATCAAAATGGGTGGATTTTTTAAAACGGCTCGAGCGATGGAAATCCGCTGGCGCTGTCCACCTGATAATTTGGAACCTCGGTCACCTATAATAGTCTGATATCCATTGGCGCTCTCAGAAATAAATTCATGGGCATTGGCAATTTTGGCTGCAGCTTCCACTTCAGGTAAGGTCGCCTCCGTACCGAAAGCAATGTTATTGAAAATGGTATCATTGAACAAAACAGATTCTTGCGTGACAATGCCCATTAAACCTCTCAAATCATCTAAGGGGATGTGTTTAATGTTATGCCCATCAATCTTTACTTGGCCTAAGGTCGGATCATAAAACCTCGGAAGTAGATCGGCCAATGTGGACTTGCCTCCACCCGATGCTCCTACGAGAGCGATCGTTTGGCCTTTAGGAATTTCAAAACTAATCTCATGTAGAATTTTTCTTCCTTGGGTATATTCAAAACCAACTTGCTCAAACGAAATTTTATTGGCAAATTCTTTCAAAGAAACGATCGGCTCTATCACCTTAATTTCAGATTCTGTATCTAGAATTTCAATGATCCGGTCTGCAGAGGCGATACCTCGTTGTATTCCAGAAAATGCATCTGCAATGGCCTTAGCGGGACGCATAACTTGGGAAAATGTGGCAATGAAGGCTATGAAAGTGGAAGCTGTTAATTCTCCCTCCCCAGAAATGACCAAACTTCCACCATATAACAAAATACCCGTAACGACTAAAACCCCAAGCGTTTCAGAAACGGGGGAGGTAAGTTCTTGTCGGAATACCATTTTCAATAACGAATGACGGTATTTTTGATTTCCTTCTCCAAATCGATCATCCATCATTTTTTCAGCCCTAAAAGCTTTCACCACTCGCATGGCCCCAAAAATCTCGTCCAACAAACTAATCAAACCACTCAAATGTTGCTGAACTTCCCCTGCCGCTCTACGCAAACGACGAGTAATAGTCGCTATAACACCCCCTGAAAGAGGTAAAATAAGGAGGGAAAATAAGGTCAATTTCACCGACATGCTGGCCAGGAAAACAAAAAACAGGATTAACGTAAAAATTTCTTTGAAGGTCGCCGTAAAGGCGCGGCCTATACTATTCTCCACTTCTTGTACATCCGTGGTCAACCGTGACATTAAATTTCCCTTTTTCTGCTCGGTAAAATAACTCAAGTCCAGGCGAATCGCTCTTTGGAAAACGGCTTGCCTCAAAGATGCAATCGTATCCGCTTCTACTGTTTTCAACACTCTTTGAGAAAAATACCTAAAAATATTGGCTAAAATAACGGAGATCATAATCGCCCCACACGCATACTTTAAAGCCCCTAAGCGTCCAAATTGTTCCAAAGAACCATAAAAATAATGATTGAACAGGAAAGAAAAATAATGAGGGCTGAGCGAAAAGTCAGGAATGGTCCGGTATATTTGAACATTGGTTTCCGAAGCCTGATTAAATAAAACATTCAGCAAGGGAATCAATAAAGTAAAGTTTAAAATCCCAAATAAGCTGCCTAATAAGGAAAATCCAAAATATGGAAATACATATTTACGGATAGAAACAGCATAGGACAATAAACGAAAATATGTTTTCAACGTTAAATATTTTGGAAATCTGTCTCAAATTACGACAATTTTCAGCACAAAATTAGAAATTCTTAGCCCTCAAATTTTAGTATGCATCCATTAATTTCTGTCGTCATGGCAACCTACCAGGGCGAAAAATACTTGAAGATACAAATCGAAAGTTTGTTGGCCCAAGACTATCCCAACCTAGAATTTATCTGGGTAGATGATGCCTCCACCGATCAAAGTTTGTCCATTTTAAAAGCGTATGCAAGCCAAGATGCACGCATTCATATCATAGAAAACTTTAAAAACGAAGGGCATAATGCTGCTTTTGAAAAAGGCATGAAAGCGGCAAATGGAGAATTGATCGCGCTATCAGATCAAGATGATTATTGGATTCCAACTAAATTATCTGCCTTATTTAATGGCATTGGGGAATACTCATTAATTTACTCGGACTCCCAATTAATTGACCAGGTGGGAAGGGAATTACCTATCAAAATGTCCGATTTAAAACGTCAAATTCCATATAGTTCTCCGCTCATGTACACGTTTGGCGCTTGGGCTCCAGGTCATACCATGCTATTTAAAAAAGAGGTTTTAGAGACGGCTTTGCCACTTTCCAACTGGGTTACGCATGATTATTTACTTGGATTCTCGGCCACCTGCCATAACGGGATTGCGTACATTCCCATTTCCATGGTACATTATCGACAACACGAATCCAATGCGATTGGCGCCGATCTAAAAAAAGCTAAAAAATTATATCAAACTCGGGCAGAGCGAAAATTTCGCATTTGTGAGCGTATCAAAATACTGGCTGAAAGGTGTTGTTACCAAGAAGAAAAACAAATATTTGAGCAATTATACCTTGATTTTTTAGGAAATTCCCTCGTCAATCGAATACGCAGATGTAAGACTGTCATGAAATACCGGGAGGATATGTTGGCCTACAAAGGAAAATCATCCTTAGGCAATTTCATGTATTGCTTTAAACTCCTATTTGGAATCTATTAATCTTTCTTCAAAAAAAGCCATACCCGATAAGCTGCATTTTTAATGTGCACCCAAAAAGGAATTTTGGGTTCTTGCAGTACCCCGTCAAAAGGAACACCTCTGCGCAAATAGTATTTGGACAACGTGGATGAGGTCATCCCCCATTTCCGGATAAATTGATAATATCCTTTGTTTTGCTTCACTCGTTTGACCGATATCGATCCAAAATGATATACCCGGCTTTTTCCTAAACCCTTAAATAGTCGCACTCCCTGATTCCACAACTTCATGGAAAAATCTGGATCTGAGTACATGCCAGGAGAAAACTCGACAGAATATCCGCCAACCAAATCCCAAAGATCTTTATGGACAACATTGGGTGGCCACGTACTCCCCTGCCAGTCTTGAAATTCAAATTGACGATACGTATTAAGCAATTTCTCTTCTTGAAAATTTCCAATACTGTTGCCAAAATCCGCTTCAATCGAACAGGCACTTTGGGCCCGCGGCTCGATCATGGTCGATGAGAAAAAGAATTTTTGGGTTCCGCAAGAGTCAATTTCTTGCTTTAATTCGGAATCCCAGCCAGGCAACACATACATATCATCGTTCAAGTACAACAAGTAATCCGCATGAGCCAATGTCCGCATGGCATTCATCGCGTGACAAACTCCTACATTTTTTAGACTATACGAAAAGGCAATATCTCCTTGATCCTCCACCCATTCTTTGGAACCGTCATTCGATTCATTCAAATGAACGATTAATTCAAAAGGCACCACGGAATGTTTCCGAATGCTTTTGATGCACAAGGTAAGATATGGGAGATTATTCCAGCTCGGAATTAAAATGGAAAAGTAGGGGGATGCCAACTTCCTTTTGGCCGGGAAATAGTGGATTTCTTCCATTAAATACGTTGATAGTTTTTATATTCCCCGATTCGCCAACCCGTCCAATCGGCTATTTTTTGCAAGACTTTTCTACGCAAACTCATCTTGGAGCGAAGCACCGATGGATCAAAATCAAATTCCCAATTTTGTGCCTTGATGCGAGATTGAGAGACTTTGGGATGCGTACCTGTAAACCTAGTTAGCCTTTCAGCATTTCCAAAATCAAATTCATAATCCGCTGGGACGTTTTCCGCAACCCAAGCATCATCATGGTAAAACTGTGTAAAATTCCTCACTTTTTGGTTCAAGCCCGTGGGAGGTTTAACCCAACCATAATGAAAGATATGCGCTGAAATTTCTTTTACTTTTAATTTTTTCCCGTCTTTACGAAAGCCTTGCGCATCCTTATAGGAATGAACGAGGGGGTTAAATCTCACCAGCCGAATCTCTTTTCTATACCACCTTCTAGAAGCCGCAATGTAATCATAGGACCCATAAAAATGCCTATATTTAAATAACAAACCCTCCACCTCAGGGTTTTCATTATGATCATTTATTGCCTGTAATATGCCCGCCAGATCATCTTCATGCACACATTCATCCCCTTGAATATAAAATGCCCAGTCGGTATCTGGTGAAATAGCCTGATATGCCTTATCCGTTTCTAAAGCAAAAACCCGTCCCCCTTCACGTTTCGTATCGTCCCAAATCGTCTCAATAATCCTGATTTTATCTGATTTGATCCCTTGAATTAATCCTAAGGTATTGTCCTCTGATTGACCCACGGCCACGACAAACTCGTCACAAATAGGTAAGATTGAAGTGATGGCTTCCACGATTGAATAATCGTTTTTGATCGCATTCCGAATGAAGGTAAAGCCAGCAATTTTCATGGGCTAAAATTTCACTTGAATTCCATGGTATTTTTCTTGTTCCACGTAATCTTTACGAAGTGGATGACCGACCCAATCGGCAGGCAACAAAATGCGAGTCATGTCGGGATGACCCTCAAACACAACACCCACTAGATCAAATGCTTCTCGCTCGTGCCAGTTGGCCGTTTTCCAAATCCCACACAAACTAGGTACAACGGGTAATTTCCCATCCGCTTGCAACCTAGGAACTTCCAATCGAATGTGAAAAGTAAGGTGATTTGGGATAGAGTAAAGGATATAAATAATTTCAAGCGTTCCATTTTCAGGACCATTATCTATCGCAGTCAGGCAAGAGAGTGAATCAAAATAAGTCGCTGGATTACGCCATAAAAAATCACAAATTGAAACCAATTGATCAGGCTGAACCGTGATGCGACCTAATTTTTCGTCCAGGTCAACGGTGATATTCAATTCCCTTTCAATCAAATTTTTTATTTCTAACGCTTCCATCCTTAGGCTTTTTGAGCGATGGCGTCCAAAATAATTTG
>CANIYB010000016.1 GCA_947471105.1 Cytophagaceae bacterium | reverse complement strand
ATGCAAAGTGAAGGGTATAATATTCTGGCTTGGAATTATAGAAGTTGCTCCGGGGAAATAAACCGGGCTTTACGTTTTTACCATAGTGGCGCAACGGATGATTTGGATTTCATTATTCGACAGGCGCATGATCGAGGAGCGAATCAAATTTCGCTCGCGGGTTTCTCGCTTGGAGGCAACTTAACGCTAAAATGGTTAGGAGAACAGGGAGAAAATCCTCCTCATTTCATTCGAAAAGCTGTAGCATTTTCTGTACCTTTACACCTTTCTAGCAGTAGCCGGAAGTTGGCCCGCTGGGAAAACCGCATCTACACGCATCGATTTTTACAAACTCTTATAAAAAAAGTCGCCGAAAAGTCGGCATTATATCCAAACGATATTACGATTGGTATGTTGGCAAACATTAAGAGTTTGAAAGATTTTGATCATGTAATTACGGGTCCGCTGCATGGCTTTAAAGATGCGGAAGATTATTATGAACAGAATAGTTCGTTTTATTTTTTGGAAAAAATACGCATTCCGGTTTTAATTGTGAATGCACAGAATGACCCTTTTTTGACTGAGGAGTGTATCCCTTTTAAATTGGCTGAATCGTTGGATTTTGTTTATTTAGAAGCTCCCAAATACGGTGGTCATTGCGGGTTTTATCCAAAAAATTACCAAGGAATTACTTGGTCTGAAAAGCGAGCGGCTGAATGGTTTAAAAATTGACGAAATTAAAAATAAGATGTCTAATATACCGATAGACCCATTGACCATTGTGATTGATTTTGATAGCACTTTTACCAAAGTAGAAGGCTTGGATGAATTAGCAAGAATTGCGCTTCAGGGCAATCCAAAGCAGCAAGAAATTGTCTCGAAAATTCGCGAGATTACGGATAAGGGCATGGTGGGGGAATATTTGTTTTCAGATTCTTTACGTGATCGCGTGGCTTTATTGCCTGCTAATCGTTCTCACGTAGACCAATTGATCACCTTTTTAAAGGGTAAAATATCCGATTCTTTTCAGCGAAATAAAGATTTTTTGGAGGAGTATGCGGATCGGATTTTAATTATTTCTAGTGGATTTAAGGACTTCATCGTTCCGGTGGTGGAGGAAATGGGTATTGCGGCGGACCATGTACATGCCAATACCTTTACCTATGATGCAGAGGGTAATATTATAGGCTATGATGAAACTAATTTACTTTCTCAAGACAAGGGGAAGGTCAAATTATTACAGTCTTTGGCTTTAGAGGGGGAGGTTTTTGTGATTGGCGATGGGATTACGGATTATGAATTACGGGAGTCTGGCTTGGCCAATACGTTTTTTGCTTTCACGGAAAATGTTTCTCGGAAAGCAGTGACTGATAAGGCAGATTATGTAGTGCCGTCATTGGACGAGTTTTTATATATCAATGGCTTGAGTCGGGCGCAATCTTATCCAAAGTCTCGGATTAAGGTTTTGTTGCTTGAAAATGTACACCCAGCCGCTGTTAGTGCTTTCAAAAAAGAAGGTTTTCAAGTGGAGCTTTTGAAGGGGGCCTTGGATGAAAATGAATTGATTGAGAAGATCAAAGATGTATCCATTTTAGGTTTAAGATCTAAAACGAGTTTAACGAAAAAAGTATTGGATCATCCAAATGCATCCCGACTCATGTGCGTGGGGGCATTTTGTATAGGAACGAACCAGATTGATTTAGCTGAATGTGAAACTCGGGGCATAGCTGTTTTTAATGCGCCTTATTCAAATACAAGAAGTGTCGTTGAGTTATCTATTGGCTTAATGGTGATGTTGACCCGTGACATTTTTGAAAAGTCGACTAAAATGCATGCCGGTATTTGGGATAAGTCGGCCAAAAATTCCTACGAAATCAGAGGCAAGAAAATAGGCCTCGTCGGTTATGGAAATATTGGAACTCAAATTTCTGTCATCGCGGAGGCTTTGGGCTTAGAGGTTTATTTTTATGACATCGTCGATAAGCTTGCTTTAGGGAATGCAAAGAAATGCAAGTCGTTGAAGGAACTTTTCGGCCTTGCTGATTTTATAAGTTTGCATGTCGACGGAAGAAAGTCGAATACCAATATCATAGGGGCGCAGGAATTTTCATGGATGAAAGATCATGTGATCTTTTTGAACTTGTCCAGGGGTCATGTGGTGGATATTCCGGCTTTAGTTCAAGCCATAAAATCTGGGAAGGTTTGGGGAGCGGCGGTGGATGTATTTCCTGTTGAGCCAAAAACGAATGATGAGGAGTTTGTGAATGAATTGAGGGGCTTGCCTAATGTGATTTTAACTCCGCATATTGGTGGTAGTACGGAGGAGGCGCAGGCGAATATTGGTGAATTTGTGCCGACTAAATTGCTCCAATTTATCAATAATGGAAGTACCTATGGCTCCGTTAATTTTCCTGAATTACAATTGCCACCTTTAGAGGATGCGCATCGTTTGTTGCACATTCACCATAATGTACCAGGTATTTTAGCTCAAATCAATAATGTGTTTGCGAAATACAAGGTCAATATCATTGGTCAATATTTGAAAACAACGGAAAAAACAGGGTATGTCATAACGGATGTGGCCAAAGAATATTCAGAGGAGATAGTGAACGAGTTAAAATTGATACAGGATACGATTAAATTTAGAATGTTATATTAGCGATGAGTCAACACAATTCCATATTTTTCACTCCGGGTCCCGCCGCATTATTTCCTACGGTGGAGGATCATTACCGAGAGGCTTTTCGACAAAATTTGGGATCGATTTCGCATCGTTCAAGTACTTTTCGTAAGATCTATCAGCATACAGTTGAGCAGTTAAGGGAGCTTTTAAATATACCTACGAGCCATGCGATTTTATTCACGGGTTCGGCTACGGAAATTTGGGAGCGAGTGCTCATGAACACGGTGGAGCACGAAAGTTTTCATTTGGTCAATGGCTCATTTTCAAAAAAGTTTTTCGAGTTTTCAAAGGAGCTTCACAAGTTTGCGAATGCTTTTCAAAAACCTTTTGGTGAGGGTTTTGATGCGAGTGAAATTACAGTTCCTGAATATGCCGAATTAATTTGTTGCACGGCGAATGAGACGAGTTCTGGCGTTCAAATGCGCGCGACTGAAATTCATAAGTTGAAGAAAGCAAACAAAAATAAGTTTGTTATCGTGGACATGGTTTCGTCGGCGCCCTATACAAATTTGGATTATAGTTTAGTTGATTCGGCTATGTTTTCGGTCCAAAAGGCTTTTGGAATGCCAGCTGGCTTGGGGGTTTGGATCGCTAATGAAGCGATGTTGGCAAAGTCAGAACAGATTAAGAAAAATGAAGGGATTGTAGGAACCTATCATTCATTGCCTAGTTTGTGGGAAAATTATCTCAACTATGAAACTCCGGAAACGCCTAATGTGATGGCCATTTATGTCTTGGGAAAAGTGGCTGAGGATCTAAATAAAATAGGGATAGAAAATATACGAAAGGATACCGATAAGAAGGCTAGCTTGTTATATGATTTTGCAAAAAAATCGGATCAGTTTGACATTTTTGTTGAAAATGAATCGCATCGTTCTGCCACGGTAGTCGTATTAAATTGTAAAGATTTAGCCGGAGAGGTGATTGATCGATTAAAGAATAAAACGGGTATGGTTGTGGGTGCGGGGTATGGAAAAATGAAAGAAACTCAAATTCGTATCGCTAATTTCCCTGCTGTTGACGTGAATCAAGTACAAACCTTGATTGACAATTTGAAGAAATAAATTTTAAAATAAACCTATATGAAAACGACACAACCCATTCGATGGGGTATTCTAGCTTGTGGAGGCATTGCTCGTAAATTTGCGGACGATTTGGCCTATGTGACGGATGGTTATTTAGCGGCAGTCGCTTCACGTGATATTTCAAGGGCACAGGAATTTGCTTCCCATTATTCAAAAGATGTCAAGACTTTTGGATCTTATGAGTCAATGCTGGCCAGTGGGGAAATCGATGTGGTTTACATTGCGTCACCTCATGGTTTACATTATGAACATACGATGTTATGTTTGGATGCTGGCTTACCTGTTTTGTGTGAAAAAGCATTTGCGATTAATTCTGGTCAGGTATCCAAAATGATCGCCAAGGCCCGTGAGAAAAACATCTTTTTAATGGAAGCTTTATGGACACGTTTTCATCCATCTGTGGCTAAAGTTCAAGAGATTTTAGCTTCGGGCGTTATTGGAGACATATTGCATTTGGAAGCTGATTTTGGAATCAAGTTGCCATACGTGGAGGAGGCTCGTTGGTTTAATCCTCATTTAACCGGTGGATCTTTAATGGATATCGGGATTTATCCTTTATTTATTTCGAAATTAATTTTGGGTCAACCGCTTGAATTGAAGGCTACGGGAGTGATGGCGGGTACAGGTGTGGATATGAATTGTTCGATTGTAACTAAATATAAGTCGGGCGCTACGGCGACTCTTTTCTCAACTTTTGCAGCGCAGACGGATACGACTTGTACCATTTATGGCACCTTAGGTAAGATTTTCATGCATGGACGATTCCATGAGACGAAGGGAATTACGTTGTCGGTCTATGAAGGCGAATCCCAAGTGGATTCGTTGTTTGAGCCTGAGCGATTGGGCTGGGGATATAGTTACGAAGCAGATGCTGTTCAAAATGATTTACGTGCGGGTAGAACGGAAAATGGTTTAATGACGCATCAATTTAGTCAGGAGTTGATGGGCTTATTGGATCAAATTAGGGCTGAGATTGGATTGAAATACCCAAATGAATAAGCTCATGAAAAAAATAATTTTTCTTTTATGCCTAATAAGTAGTCCATTATGGGCTCAACATGCCTTTGAAAATGAGATTAAGAGTTATGAAAAGCAGGATTCTATTTCGATGCCTGCAAAAGGACAAATCTTATTTATAGGAAGCTCAAGCTTTCGGATTTGGAAAACATTTTCGACTGATTTGGCTGGGATTCCAGCTTTCAATCGGGGATTTGGTGGGTCTACGATGACGGATGCTTTGTATTATTTTGATCGGATGGTGGTTAAATATGCACCGAGTGCCGTGGTGGTTTATGAAGGAGATAATGATTTAGCGAAAGGAAAAAGCATAGAAGAATTAGCCAAGGAATACGAGGATTTTTCAAACCGATTGAAAAAGGCATTGCCCAAAACTAAATTGGTATATTTGGCTGTGCGCCCTAGCTTATCTCGGATTGCGATTGTCGACAAGCAAAAGCAGTTTAATTTGTGGTTAGAAAATTATTGCAAATCTCAAAAAGGAAGGTTCTTCTTGGATATGCATTCCCCCTTTTATTTACCTGATGGCACGGTGATGCCTGATATTTTTATTGCAGACCGCTTGCATTTAAATGAGAAGGGTTATCTGATTTTCTCCGCAAAAATCAGGGAGTTTATTTTAGAAAAATTACGTTAATTTATGAAGAATACAGAGTTCTCGTCAAAATATTGGTTACCCGGAATTTCAGTGGATTGTGTTGTCTTTAGTTTTCATGAAAACCAACTTAAGTACTTGATTTTAAAGTTTTTAAATTCGGAGATCTGGTCATTGGCTGGGGGATATGTGGGAAATCAGGAAAGCATGAATGATGCGGCCAAACGTGTTTTGTTTGACCGTACAGGCCTAACTAATATTTATTTAGAGCAGTTTTACTGTTTTGGCGATTATGGTAGAAATTTGAATGCAAGAGCTGAATTTTCTAAAATCAAAAATGACATAGGAAGTAAAACGAATGATTTGGACTGGCTTTCAAGCCGATTTATCACCGTGGGGTATCTAGCGGTTGTTGATTATAACATGGTGAATGTTTCGCTTGGGAATTTATCCGACCAATTTTTGTGGCAGGATGTGACCGAATTCAAGAAGTTATTTTTAGATCACAATGAAATTTTAGATAAAGCCTTGGTCAAATTAAGGGAATGTCTGGATGCCAAATTAATTGCTTTTAGCCTCCTCCCAGAAACGTTTACTATGTCTGAAATTCAGCAGGTGTATGAAACTATTTTAGAAACTTCGATTGTTCGAACAAATTTCCAGCGCAAGATATTGAGTTTGGATATCTTGGAACGAATTGAGAAAAAGTATTCAGGTGGGGCACACAAGGCACCTTATTTGTATCGATTAAAAAACAATCTGAGGTAAATTAGGTCATGTTATGATATACATTTTGTATATCTTCATCTTCTTCCAATCTTTCGATTAGCTTTTCTACATCCGCGATTTGTTCTTCGCTTAGGTCTTTAGTCTCATTTGGAATACGCTCAAAGTCCGCTCCCATCAATTCAAAACCTTTTTCTTCTAAAAATTTTTGAATGGCACCAAAGGCGGTAAATTCGCCGTAGATATTGATTTGATTCGTTTCTTCATCCAAAAAAACTTCGTCTCCACCCAAATCAATCAGGTCAAATTCTAATTCCTCTAAATCAATATCCGGCTTAGCGGTAATTTTGAAAACGGATTTTCTAGTAAAGATGAAATCGAGCATTCCTTGAGTACCTAAACTTCCCCCACATTTGGTAAACGAAGAACGTATATTAGCTACCGTTCGGTTAATGTTATCTGTCGTTGTTTCCACTAATATGGCTATGCCGTGTAGTGCATATCCTTCGTAAACAATTTCTTTATAATCTTCTTGGTCTTTGGAAATGGCACGCTTAATCGCACGCTCCACATTATCTTTAGGCATATTGACAGCCTTTGCATTTTGAATGATGGCTCTTAAGCGGGAATTGGCAGTAGGGTCTGGTCCACCAGCTTTGACAGCGATTACGATATCTTTACCAATTTTGGTAAAGGTTTTAGCCATTTGTCCCCAACGCTTAAATTTTCTTGCTTTTCTAAATTCGAATGCTCTTCCCATAGTTTAATATATTTCGAACTGTAAAAATAAAACAAGCAAAAGGATTTTCTTTACATTCTTTTAAAAATGTTCTCAATATTTCGATTCTCCCCATAAGTCAGCGAAAGCGTTCCGATATTTAGCTTACCTTTGTATGGAAAGGATACAATTAACTATGCAAAAATACTTTTACCTAATACTTATACTGAGCATACCCATTTTCGTTTTTAGCCAAAAAAGAAATGAAAATTATAAAATGCACATCAAGCAGTCTGAGGGAAATGTAAAGATTGACGGTAAACTAGATGAACCGGCATGGCTTTCCGCTGCTGCGGTGAGTGATTTTATGATGTGTAATCCTTTTGACACGCTATGTTCTAAGTTAAGGACAGATGTTAGGATGACATACGATGATAAGTATTTGTACATTTCCGCAGAATGCTTTTTGCAATCGGAGTCCAATTATGTCGTCGAGTCATTGAAGAGGGACTTTTCCTTTGGAAGTAATGATAATTTTTTAGTTTTCATCGATACGTTTGAGGATAAAACAACGGGCTTTTCTTTCGGTGCCAATGCGGCTGGAGCGCAGTGGGATGGCCAAATGTCGGAGGGAGCCAAGATGAATTTGAACTGGGATAATAAGTGGGAGTCGGCCACAACGTATAATAGTAAATCTTGGATTTTCGAGGCGGCCATACCATTTAAATCCATTCGTTATCGAGGAAATTCGACTCGCTGGGGAATTAATTTTTCGCGCCTGGATTTAAAAGCGAAAGAGAAATCAGCTTGGGCGCCGGTGCCCCGGCAATTCCCAACGGCTTCTCTGGCCTATGCAGGAGTGTTGGTTTGGGATACGCCACCGCCAACGCCCAAGAAAAATATTTCCGTTATTCCCTATGTACTTTCAGGTATATCAGCGAATTACGAGACTAAAGATCCTACGATTTTTCGTAATCAAATAGGGGGTGATATTAAGGTCTCCGTAAGTTCAAGTATGAATTTGGACATGACGTTAAACCCCGATTTTTCACAGGTAGATGTGGATCGCCAACAAACCAACTTGGATCGGTTTGAATTATTTTATCCTGAAAAAAGGCAGTTTTTTATTGAGAATTCGGATTTGTTTGATGGTTTTGGAACGGAAAATATTCGCCCATTTTTTTCAAGGAGGATCGGGTTGGCGCTAAATCCTAAAACGGGTATTTATGAACAAACCCCTATTACTTACGGGGCCCGTTTAAGTGGTAAGTTGACAAACGACTGGCGCATCGGAGTATTGAATGTGCAGTCTGAGCGAATTGAAGCCAAAGGAGTTCCTACTCAAAATTATTCGATGGTGGCATTTCAGAGGAAATTATTTGCTCGTTCTAATATGGGCGTTTTTATGATCAATAAGCAATCGTTTATTGACACAGACTTACAAAGACAAAATGGCTTTTTGGAATACAATCGCAATATTGGAGTAGAATATAATTTAGCGTCTGCAAATAATTTCTGGACTGGTAAAATATTCTATTACGGTTCCTTAACGCCTCAAAATAAGGATGAAAATTTTTCGCATGCCGCATCCTTAGCCTACCAAGATAACAACTGGATTATTAGTTGGAAACACCAGTGGGTAGGTTCAAATTATAATCCGGAAGTGGGATATGTGCCCCGCGTGAATTATACATTTATCAACCCTGAGTTTGGTAAAATATTTTATCCTAAGAACAAATCATCTAAATTATTTTATTTGACATTAAGGGCCACTTCCATGAACTATTGGAATAACCAGGGTGTGAAAACAGATAATACAACTTACGTGGCAATGGAGGGAAAACTTAAAGACCAATCAAGTTTCGGTACTTTTCTTTCGTATGATTACGTCAAACTTTTATATGATTTTGATGCCACTCGTATGGGGAATACAGCTTTGAAAAAAGGAACAGAACATGCTTGGAATGCCATTAATTTTTCTTACAAATCGTCGCCTATTAAATTATTGACTTATTCGACGACCGCCAGATTTGGGGGTTATTATGGAGATGGTTGGCGTACAGGAATAACGGGGGAAATAGGTTACCGATTCCAACCTTTTGGGAGTATTTCGATGGCCCTGGATTATAATGATATTCAAGATGTTCAAATTCCTGGAACTGATGTAGCCGCTTCCAAAAAAGTGTCTTCTCAATTTTGGATTATTCGACCTAAAATTGATATCACCTTTACCAATAAATTATTCTTTGCCACCTTTTTCCAGTTGAACCAACAAACGAAAAATATCAATTTAAATGCGAGATTGCAGTGGCGATATAAGCCCGCTTCTGATTTGTTTTTAGTGTATACGGATAATTATTTTCCAGAAATTTTTCAAATTCGTAACCGCGCTTTGGTGTTAAAATTAAATTATTGGCTTAATTTGTAAAACAATTTTTAAATTGAAATCATGAAAAAATTCCTTGTTATCTTAACTTGTCTTTTAGGCTATGGTGCGTTTGCACAAACTCAAATTCCTTCTCCTCCAGCAGTTGTTATTCAGAAAGTGGGAAGTACTGAGGTGATGATTAAATATGCGCAACCTGCAGTAAAGGGTAGGTTGGTTTTCGGAACAAAAGCGCTGAAGGCGTTGGTTCCTTATGGCGAGGTTTGGAGAACAGGAGCTAACGAATCCACCACCATTGAATTTTCAAACGATGTGACCGTTCAAGGTAAGAAATTAGCCAAAGGCGTTTATTCCTTATTTACTATTCCAGGTGAAACGGATTGGACAATCATTTTTAATAAGGAAGCTAAAATGTGGGGTGCTTATACCTACAAAGCTGAAAAAGATGTTTTGCGTGTTCCGGCTAAGCCTAGTGAGCATAAAATGACAGAAAGATTTACCATTGGGGTTTCGGCCACGGGCCAAGTAACCTTGGATTGGGACAAGACTTCTGTTTCATTTTACGTGAAATAAAGGCTTTAGAAATAAATGAAAGGCGGTTCCTAAGGAATCGCTTTTTTTATGCTTTTTTGGTTTGAAATGCAGGTTTCATTGGCTATTTTTACCCTTATAAGCTTTATGTCACGTTTAAATTTGGTTCTTATGAAAAAAGTGTTGATTGCAGAAGATAGTTCAGTGATTCAAAATTTGGCTAAAAAGATTTTAGAATTTCAGAATTTTGAGATTCATGCGGTGAAAAATGGCCAACAAGTTTTAGACGAATTAGCCAAAGCTGATTTTGATATTATTTTATTAGATATCAATATGCCCGTGATGGATGGAATGGAATGTGCAAAGGCAGTACGCGCTTTAGGTGATGCAAGCAAATCGAAAATACCGATGATCGCTATCACGGGTAATGCAAGAAATTATTCAATGGCAGAATTTAAAGAGGCAGGCTTCAATGATTTTTTAGCAAAGCCTTTAAATTTTGATGCATTGGTTTCCCAAGTGAAAGCCTTAACGGAATAATTGTATGTCCCCGATACAAGTGACGTTTTTAGGAACGGGAACTTCTCAGGGGATTCCGATGATTGCCTGCGATTGTGAAGTCTGCAGGTCCCATGATCCACGTGATAAACGATTGAGAGTTTCCATTCACATCGAAACCCAAGGCAAAAGTTTTATCATTGACACAGGTCCTGATTTTCGCCAACAAATACTTAGAGAAGGTATAAAGCACGTCGATGCGGTGATTTATACCCATGAACACAAGGATCATACCGCGGGTATGGATGATATTCGTGGGTTTAATTATGCGCAAAAATCGTCAATTCCTTTGTATGGGCAGAAAAATGTGATAGACCAATTAAAGCGCGAATTTGCCTACGCTTTTGATGAAAATAAATATCCGGGCGTTCCCGAAATTGAGGTGCATTACATTGAAAATAAACCCTTTGAAATAGAAGGAGTCGCGATTATTCCGATTAAAGTCCGCCATTATTTTATCGATATTTTAGGTTTTCGTTTTGGTGATTTTACTTACATCACAGATGCTAATTTTATTTCTGACGAGGAATTAGAAAAAGCAAAAGGTTCCAAAGTTTTAGTGATCAATGCGCTGAGAAAAACAACGCACGTTTCACATTTTACTTTATCAGAAGCCTTGGACGTGATTGAAAAAATTAAGCCTGAAAAGGCCTATATAACCCATTTGAGTCATATGATGGGTTTACATGCTGAGGTACAAGCTGAGCTCCCTGATCATGTTTTTTTAGCTCAAGACGGTTTAAAAATGACAATTTAATTCGATGGGGCAAAGGGCTGTATTGTTTGACATGGATGGAGTGGTGATAGACAATTTGCCTTATCACGTAGATGCTTGGTTGTTGTATTGTGAACGTCATGGCATCCACCTAACTCGAGAAATTTTTTATAAGGATCTGAATGGATTGAATTCCAAAGATACGTTTGAATGGCTCCTAAAACGCGAAATCACTCGAGAAGAAATCAATGTATTTGAAGAGGAGAAGGAAGAGATTTACAGAGGTTTTTATAGGCCTTTTTTAGCTCCGGCTCCCGGTTTAATGGACTTTTTAGCCCTATTAAAAGCGAATGGGACAAAGACGGCTTTGGGAACTTCAGCCGGACCCGGAAATATTGACTTTATTTTGGATGGCTTAGGTATTAGGGCTCAGTTTGATGCGGTGATTGGTGGGGCTGAAGTGACAAAAGGAAAGCCTGATCCAGAAATTTATGTACGTGCCGCAGGATTAGTGCATGTAAATCCAGAAGATTGTTGGGTCATAGAGGATTCTCTTCAAGGAATTGAAGCAGGTTTATCTGCCGGGATGAAGGTGGTGGGAATGACCACTTCCCATTCGTCGGAGGAATTATCCCACACCCATATAACGAGTCCTGATTTTGTTGACTTGTTTCAAAAAATGTTCAAAGATTCTCTATTTTTAACAAATTAAAACCTAAATAATGCGCGTTTTTTTATTGGTTTTTTTATTGGTCTTCAGTCTTTTTAACGGCTTACATGCGCAGAAATTAAAAATGGAAACGAAGCCAGGTGACATGGTAGAGGAATTTACGCCTGAAAAATCGGGTATAATCCGTAAACTTCCAGCCGGTTATTATGATAAAACCTTAGCCCAAATTCTTGAAAATGCGAGTAAGAAATCCTTGGCCACTAATATACCTGCTGTCAGCACGAGCGAGGTAATTGTCACCTATGAAGTGCCACCACCAGCTAATGTAAAGGCTGTTTTTGAACAAGCAGCTACTACTTGGGCTAATTATTTAAGGTCTGATGTCCCTATTCGAATTTATGTGAAATGGCGTCCATTGGCTTCAGGAGTATTGGGTAGTGCGGGGGCATATTCCAGTGTAAGAAATTTCGTGGGGGCAAATAAATTAAACACATGGTATCCTATAGCTTTGGCTGAAAAAATGGCACATACTAATTTAAATGGATCGGAATCTGATATTATAGCCACTTTTAATTCTGATTTCCCAGATTGGTTTATAGGGACGAACGGGGTGCCAACGAGCAATCAGATTGACTTGTATTCAGTAGTGTTGCATGAAATGGGCCACGGCCTTGGATTTATTGGACAAATTCAAGCGGATATAACGTCTAATTCTACGAGCCTCGCAACTGCAGGTTATGGGTATCCAGGCATATTTGACCAATTTATTTTTGATACTAAAAATAAGCAGCTTGTAGATACCTTAACCTATAAAAACAATTCGAATCAATTGTTTAAACAGATCATTTCGGATAGTTTGTACTTGTCGTCAACGACCACTTTGAGAAACAATGCGGGTAGGTCGGCGCGGCTTTATGCCCCAAAACCTACTCAAAGAAATCCAACAAATCCTATGGGATATATTGAAGGTTCCAGTGTCTATCACGTGGATCAAAACTCGTATCCTCCTGGAAATTTAAATGCATTGATGACGCCACAAATTGCGAGGGGTGAAATTACAGCCCAATTAGGCCCCATCGTAAAGGGGATATTCAACGACCTAGGTTGGTATTCCTCTAATATCATCGATGCAGAACTTAATGATACAGAAGAGAACCAAGTGCTTTTTTCGGCGAAGGTGTATTCGGATACACTTTGGGATGAAAAATCATTAAAGCTGATGTACTCGATTGACAAAAGTATATTGTCGGCGACTCCAGTGACTAGTTTTACCAAGACGGGTGCAAATACCTATTCTTATTTGCTCAGTTTGCCTAAGTCGACGGCCAATCGGAAGGTTTCATATTATTGGACTGCGAACGAATTGTCTGGCAAAAAATTCACTTCGCCAGCCGAAGCTCCTGTCATTGCAGGTACTAAATTTGGGAGTTACAACGAATTTGTTATTGGGGTTGACACCGTTAAGCCAATCGTCGTGTATTCAAACCCACTAAAATACATTTTTACCTCTCAGACGAATATTCCTTTGCCAACCTTATTGGCCTCCGACAACTTGGGAATCGATACCATTTACATGGAATATACGATCAATGGAGCTGCGTTAAAGGGGCAGGGTTTTAAAAAGTTGGTTGGCGATACCTATTCCTATTCCAATGCATTTAGTTTTTTAGCGGGTACTTTAAAATCTGGTGATGTCATCAAATATAGGATTGTGGTTAAGGATAAGGCTAAAATTACCAATGTGGTCAATTTGCCCGCCAGTGGATTTTATGAATTTAAGGTTTTAGGGATTTTAGCGTCAACTAAATCGTATGTAACTAATTTTGACCAACAACCTGCTGCCGACTTCTATTTGAAAGGTTTTAGTTTCAGTCAGCCCACAGGATTTAGTTCACCTAGTTTAAGTTCGGATCATCCTTATGCGGATGGTCTTGAGGAATCCTACGACGGGGGTGGCGGTTCAGATAAATTTACGAACAACGATGCGGTATTGTTGAAACCCATTATCATTCGATCAGATACAGCTAAAATTTATTTTGATGAAGTGGTTTTAGTAGAACCTGGAGATCAAGGAGAAGCTTTTTTAAATGTGGATGGTACGGTAAACCGTAATTTTTTCGATTATGTGATTGTTCAAGGATCCAATGATTTGGGTAAAACATGGTCTAATTTTACCAATGGTTGGGATGCTAACTCTTTCTCAATTTGGCAAAATGCTTGGAATTCTAAGACCGATAAGGATGGTAATTCAACGGCATCAGGTAGTCCATCTTTATTGAAAAAACGCGAGATCGATATGTTGGCCTCCGGTAAATTTAAAGCAGGGGATCAAGTCATTATCCGATTTAGATTACATGCGGATGTGGGAGCTCACGGTTGGGGATGGTGGATTGACAACTTAAATATTCAAGGGGCAAGTACGATCAGTAACCCTATTTTAGCTATTGAACCTGGTACGGAAATCAGGGATTTACAGGTTTCTCCTAACCCGACAAGTGGTCGTTTGTTAATCCAAATGCCATTGTTGGCAGATGGAAATAAAGAAGTCAATCTTGTGTTTTCCGATATGATGGGTAAAATGATCTTATCTCAAAAATATCAATTAACTGGAGACTTGTTCAAGGAAGAATTGGATTTGTCCGCTTTAGCGCAAGGGACGTATTTATTGCAGGTACAAACGGGAGATAAATTAATTAGTAGAAAAATTGTACTCATTAAATAATGGGTTTTTATTAAATTGCATTCCGATTTATACGGATCGGTCCATTAAATAATTTTTTATGTCTTGGTTTTCAAGAAAAGATAAAGGGATTCAAACTCCCACTGAATTTAAGCGCGAAGCACCCGATGGTTTGTGGTATCAATGTCCGTCTTGTAAAAAGGCGATACATACAAGAGAACACCGTTTGTTTGCTTACACTTGTTCTAGTTGCAATTACCATGAGAAGATAGGTTCCCAGGAGTATTTTGAATTGTTGTTTGACATGACTAAATACACTGAATTGGACGCGCATATGGGATCTGGTGATCCACTTTCCTTTGTCGATACTAAAAAATATACCGACCGAGTAGCTTCCACGGAATTAACAAGTGGGTTGAAAGATGCTGTTCGTTCTGCCTATGGCGAAATGAATGGAAATCCGATTACCATAGCAGCTATGGATTTTAGTTTTATTGGAGGTTCGATGGGTTCGGTGGTAGGAGAGAAAATTTCCCGTGCGATTGATCATTCCCTTAAAACTGGGAATCCTTTTTTAATGATCTCAAGATCTGGTGGGGCACGGATGATGGAGGCCGGATTTTCTTTAATGCAAATGGCGAAAACTTCTGCCCGATTGGCCTTATTGGCCGAGGCAAAAATTCCCTATATTTCATTATTAACTAACCCTACAACGGGAGGAGTTACCGCTTCTTATGCCATGTTAGGAGATTTTAATATTGCGGAACCTGGAGCTTTAATTGGCTTTGCAGGCCCACGCGTGATTCGTGAAACGATTGGCAAGGATTTGCCCAAAGGTTTCCAAAGCTCAGACTTTGTCTTGGACCATGGATTTTTAGATTTCATTGTGGACCGCAAGGACCTAAAAGATAAATTGAGCGCCTTACTTACGATGCTCAAATAGATTCTAAGGCTAATAGAATATCCTGTTTTGACTATAAAAAAAGCCCTTTGCAAAATTTGCAAAGGGCTTTTTAATGTAAATCTAGTAATGTTACTCAGCTATTACAGCGGCTGCTGCAGCAGCTGCTGCGGTGGTAACTTTACCTCTTGTTTTCTTTTCTTTTTCTGGCGCAGGAATTACATCTTCCACCCCAGCAAAAACACGACCACAATGCTCGCAAACAATAATTTTCTTCTTGTCCTTGATATCGGTTTGTCTTTGTGGTGGAACAGAACTAAAACATCCTCCGCAAGCGCCACGCTTAACCATAACGACAGCAAGTCCATTTCTAGCATTGCCACGTAGTTTTTCATATGATTTTAGCAAACGTGCATCCACTATTTTCAATGCTTTTTCGCGATCCTTTAAAGACTTTTGCTCATCTTCTTCGCTTTCTGCAATGATCAACTCTAACTCTTTTTGCTTAATTTCTAAATCTTTTTTGCGCTCAAATAAAGCAGATTCAACTCCGGCAACTTCATCGTTTTTGTTCAAAACTTTGAAATCAATTTCCTTGATACGTTTGTCTGCAATCTCCATTTCGATTCCTTGAAGCTCTACTTCTTTCGAAATAGCTTCAAATTCACGGTTATTGCGAACATTCATTTGCTGCTCCTTGTACTTGATAATTAACTTTTCAGATTCTTTCTTCGCATTTTTGTAGCTAGAAATTTGCTCATCCAAAGTTGCAATTTCTTGTTGGAATTTAGATAGACGCGTTTCCATCCCAATAATCTCATCTTCTAAGTCGCGCACCTCTTCAGGTAAATCACCCCTTACTTTCTTGATATTGTCTAAGGCTGAATCTATTGTCTGAAGCTTTAACAATGCTTCTAACTTTTGGGCAATCGTTGTTTCGGTTACTGTAGCCATTATTATTGTTACGTTTGAAAGTATTAAACCTCTCTTAATTTTTAAGTATATAACACTGGATTAGTGCAAATATCACTTTTCAGAACGGCAAAAGTACTAAAAATATTTGATAAATAATCAAGGATTGCATCCTTTATCATTACTTCCGATTCATAATGTCCTATATCACATATTAAGCAGCTATTTTCCGCATCAAAGAACTCGTGATATTTAAAATCTGCTGACACATAGGCATCTGCTTTTTGTTTCTTTGCTTCGCCTAATAAAAAACTTCCCGCTCCGCCGCAGACGGCAACCGTCTGAATTTTCTTTTTTAAAGGAGCGGTATGTCTTATTTGGCCTAAGTCGAGGTGTTTTTTTAAATGCAATAAAAATTCTTCAGAGCTCATCGGTTTTTCTAATT
>CANIYB010000015.1 GCA_947471105.1 Cytophagaceae bacterium | reverse complement strand
TTTCAGCATTCTGAGCAGCAGAAAGCGTCGCATTTAATTTTATCTTAATGGGTTGATTCCGGTAAAAATCGTCTAAAATAACTTGTGAGGTGTTCGTAGGTATTGCATGCAAATTAGCCATCAAAATATTACCAATTTCCTCATAAGGAACGTTCGAATCACGAAGGATTTTTTGACGATTTAAATCATCCAAATAGTTTTGTGTTTTGTTCAATTTTCGATCTAAGGCAGCTAAAATCAAATTTTTCTCCTTTTTGAATTCGCCAATAGAAAAATGAAAACTGTAAAGTTTATTTAAAGCATCGATGGGATCGGTCGACTTATATAAATACTCGTCAACCGGAAATAACGTCAAATAAACACCCTTTTCAGATTCGGCAATAAAAAATACTTGTTGGTCTAACAGGTCAAGCATTTGCTCAATCAGTCGCCAGCGACCTTGAGCCTCTAAACTCTCAAATCCATTCCGATGTAAATAAGCTAATCCCTCTTTCCCTAAGGTGGGAAACAAAGAAGCCACTTCACAATCATTCTCTATAAAAGCTTGATAATCTTGCTTAATGATCCGATTAATATGTGGCAGATCTACTGATTGATCATTTTTCAACCTACCTTGAAATTGAGATTGATAGGTCGAATCGCGAAATAAAATCAAGTTAGACCGATTGCCAAAAAGTTTAAATACCAAGACAAAATCACCCAATAAATGAATGGAAAAAGCACGCTCGTTCTCAAACATTTCTACTGCTTGCACTTCGGCCAACAATAATTCTGAAAATAAATCCACTGAATTTCGACCTGCACGATGAAATTGATCCGGAAATTGGAGGATAGAAAATTGGGAACCCAACACACATTTAATCCAAAAGTCTTCCCCATTTTGACGTTCAAAGCCCAAAACCAATTCATCTTTTTCCTGCGAAAAACATTGCTTCAAACGAGCATACATTAAACTTTGCCTCAATTGAACCACCAATTTTTGCAGAAAAAAATAATTATTATGCATGTAATGATTAAATTTAGGTCTATGATCGATTCTCCTAATTCCTATTTATCTATCAAACAGGCCTCGGACGGAATTTACAAAGATAAAGGAAGTAAGTTCATCGCTAAGGCCTTTCCGGTGAAAGATTTAGAAGAAATAAAAAATATTGTCGGTCTATTAAAAACAGAGCACCCAAAAGCAAGGCACGTCTGTTATGCGTATCGATTAGGTTTTACACCAGAGGAAACGAGGTCTTATGACGACGGAGAACCAGCCGGAAGTGCGGGAAAACCTATTCAGAATATCTTATTTTCGGCCAACTTACATTTTATCTTAGTGGCCGTGGTTCGATACTTTGGAGGAACTTTATTAGGAGTTCCAGGATTAATTCATGCGTATAAACAAGCAAGCGCAGATGCCTTAAAACAGGCTGAAATAGTGACCATAGAGCCTGAAATCAATCAAAAAATAAATTTCAATTACGAACAACTAAATGAGTTCATGAAAATAAGCAAGAAACATCCCATTAAAATTGTTCATGCAAAGATCGACAACCTTTGTATATTTGACATTTCGTATCCTGTAAGGGTCCAACAGGAAGTTGGCATAGCTCTAGAAATATTAAAAATTTAACTGTATGAATTATTTTAAAATTTATTTAACTCCTCAAGGAATTCAAATTCAAGATCAAGAAGGGAAATGTGTCCAAGCGAAAGAAGCTAATTGGGATTTATTTATTAATCAAAAGAACCTTTTTGAGATATGTAAATCAGAAATGAGAAGCTCAGACCAGGCCATTTCACAAATTTCTAATCCGAAATGTCCGATAGGCCAACAAGAAATTTGGGCCGCAGGAGTTACTTATTTGCGTAGCAAAGTGGCCCGAATGGAAGAATCTAAGGAATCAGGAGGAGATACTTTTTACGATAAGGTATATTCAGCAGAAAGACCGGAAATTTTCTACAAAGGCAATAAATTAAGGTCGGTAGGTCCAGGAGGAAAAGTAAAAATCAGAAAAGATTCTAAATGGAATGTACCTGAACCTGAATTAACCCTTTTCATTAATTCGCACGGAGAATTAGCAGGTTATAGCATTGGTAACGATATGAGCTCTCGCGATATCGAGGGTGAAAATCCATTATATCTCCCTCAAGCAAAAGTATATGACGGAGCGGCAGGTTTGGGGCCTTGTATTTTGGTTACAGATAAACCTTTAGCCCCAGAAACAGTCATCAATATGGAAATTTTCAGAGACGGAAATCAAGTATTTCAAGGAGATACACAAATTTCCCAAATGAAAAGAACTCACTCTGAATTAGTTCATTACTTAACCATGGAATTGAGTTTCCCATACGGAACATTTTTAATGACGGGCACATGCGTCGTTCCTGACCCTCCTTTTACCTTGCAATCAGGCGATGAAATTTTAATTACGATTGAACCCATTGGTACCCTAAAAAATATCGTTTTATAATGAGCATAACTGGAAAACAAATTATTGGATACGGATTATCCCAACAAGGTTCTCGAGAATTTCACGGATTAAACGCATCCACGGGAGAAGTGGTGGGACCTACCTTTTATGAAGCTACTACGGATGAAGTGGATTTAGCCTTAACATGGGCCAAATCAGCCTTCCCCACATATAGAAAAATTTCCGACTTAGATCGAGCCCAATTTTTAATGGCTATTATTGATGAAATAAATGCCATAGGTGATGAATTAATCCAAACTGCTTGTGCTGAATCCGGTTTACCTGAGGCAAGAATCACGGGTGAAAGAGGTAGAACGACAGGACAAATAAAGGCCTTTGCTGATTTTATTTCAAACGATCAATGGCGCAAAGAAATTCATGACCCTGCCCTACCGGACCGACAACCCTTACCGAAACCAGATTTATTTCAAAAACAGATTCCATTAGGTCCGAGTGTTATTTTTGGGGCAAGCAATTTCCCTTTAGCATTTTCTGTGGCTGGTGGGGACACCATGTCGGCCCTCGCCGCAGGTTGTCCGGTCGTATTTAAAGCACATCCAGCCCACCCCAATACCTGTGAATTAATTGGCACCGCCATTCAAAAGGCAGCCCAAAAAACGCACATGCCTGAAGGCGTATTTTCAATGATTCATGCGACTAGCCACGAAATAGGTGGTTATTTAGTGACTCATCCCATCACGCAGGCCGTTGGCTTTACAGGATCATACCGCGGTGGAAAAGCATTATATGATTTAGCTGTTCGCAGACCCCAACCCATTCCCGTATATGCTGAAATGGGCAGCATCAATCCGGTCGTTTTACTGTCAGAAAAAATAAAAAATTCTGGAGAGGCATTGGCCGACGGACTGAGTCAGTCGGTATGCATGGGTGTTGGACAATTCTGCACCAATCCAGGTCTTTTAATCCTATTAAAATCGGATGAAGGTTTTCTTGATCTTTTAGCAAGCCGTTTAAATACGATGCCACTAGGTACCTTTTTGACAAAAGGGATCAAAGATGCATATGCCAATGGAACTAAAACATTAGCCAATCATTCAGGAGTTCAGCAATTAACGTCGGCCGATTTACCTTCTCCTGCCTTATTTAAAACGAGTGCAAAAGTAGCCATGAATCATCCAGAGGTATTGGAAGAAGTTTTTGGACCAAGTACCTTAGCGATTGTCGCTGAAGATATGGAGGAAATGATTGCGTTGATTGATTCTTTGCCAGGCCAATTGACCGCCACGGTCCAAGGTGAATTAAGTGAATTAAAAAAATCAGGTGATTTAATCGAGGCATTGACTCAAAAAGTAGGCCGTATATTATTGAATGGTTTTCCTACGGGTGTAGAGGTTTCTGGAGCGATGGTTCACGGAGGTCCTTTCCCTTCGACGACAGATTCTAGGTCAACTTCAGTAGGTACGCAAGCCATTTACCGATTTACAAGACCGGTTTGTTTTCAGAACTTTTCGAGTGAAATGATTCCTTAATTTCTAAGGTTTTATCATACAAAAAGCCAGCTCTTCAGCTGGCTTTTTTATTTTAGGATAATGAACTCGCTCTTATTCCTAAGCGCGAAATTAAAACTAATTACGCTAATTCAGGTGTCGCCACATTCTCAAATATAAGTTCTCCCGCCGCATCCAAATCCATCATCACGGCCGAATCTTTCTTAATTTTACCCGATAAAATTGCTTTAGACAATTCGTTCAAAACCGCTCTTTGAAGAACTCGTTTCATAGGCCTTCCTCCATAATTAGGGTCATACCCATCCTTGGCTAATTTGGCTAAAGCAATCTCAGTAGCTTCCAGCGTAATATTTTGTTCGGCTAAACGCTTCTGAACTTCTTTAAATTGAATCGCTAAAATTTTCCTAGCATGTTCTTCGGTCAATGGTTCAAATAATACGATTTCATCTACCCGATTCAAAAACTCAGGTCTAACCACTTGCCTCAATAAGGTCATCACTTCCTCCTTTGTCTCTTCTAAAATTAAGGCGTTATTCCATCCCTCCATCTGAGTCATTTTCTCTTGAATCAAATGACTGCCAATGTTAGACGTCATGATAATAATGGTATTTTTGAAATTAGCGGTCCGGCCTTTGTTATCGGTCAATCGCCCTTCGTCCAATACCTGCAACAATATATTCCAAACATCTGGATGCGCCTTTTCAATTTCATCTAAAAGCACTACGGAATAAGGTTTCCGTCGCACGGCCTCGGTCAACTGCCCCCCTTCGTCGTAACCGACATATCCCGGAGGCGCTCCGATCAAACGAGAAACGGCATGACGTTCCTGGTACTCCGACATATCAATTCGAACGATGGCATTTTCATCATTAAACAAATAAGCGGCTAAAGACTTGGCTAGTTCCGTCTTTCCTACACCCGTGGTACCTAAGAAAATGAAGGAACCAATGGGTCTGCGAGGATCTTGCAATCCAGCTCTGGATCTTCTAACGGCATCAGAAACCATTTCAATGGCTTGATCTTGCCCAGCGACTCTTTTATGTAATTCATCTTCCAAGTGAAGTAACTTGTCAATCTCCGTTTGCAACATTTTGTTGACCGGAATACCTGTCCACTTCGAAACCACTTCGGCGATATTTTCTGCTGTAACCTCTTCCTGAAGCATGGAATTTGCACCCGCAGAATTTAGTTGGAGCTCTTTTAATTTAGCCTCAGACTCAACCAAACGGCCATATCGAATCTCAGCTACTTTGCCATATTCACCCAATCGCTCTGCTTGATCTGCCTCTAATTTTAATTTATCAATCTTTTCTTTTTCAGCCCTCACGGAATCCAATACTGATTTTTCCGACTGCCATTTAGCTTTTAATGCGTCTCGCTTCTCGGTCAAATCAGCCAAATCCCGCGTTAAAATGGTTTCTTTTTCTTTGTTATTTTCTCTACGTATCGCCTCACGCTCAATCTCAAACTGCATAATTTTTCGTTGAATATCATCTATTTCTTCTGGAACAGAATCTATTTCCAAACGCATCTTTGCAGAAGCTTCGTCCATTAAATCGATTGCTTTATCGGGCAGAAAACGATCTGAAATATAGCGATTTGATAATTCTACGGCGGCAATAACCGCATCATCTTGAATACGAACGCCGTGATGCAACTCGTATTTATCTTTAATACCTCTCAAAATAGAAATGGCATCTGCCACATCCGGCTCCTCAACCAAGACCGATTGAAAGCGACGTTCCAAAGCCTTATCCTTCTCGATGTATTTTTGATATTCCTTTAAAGTCGTCGCACCAATGGCATGTAATTCACCTCTGGCCAAAGCCGGTTTTAATAAATTAGCTGCATCCATGGCCCCTTCGCCACCACCTCCAGCGCCGATCAACGTATGAATTTCGTCAATAAACAAAACGATTTCACCGTTAGAATCCGTTACTTCCTTGATGACCGCTTTTAAACGCTCCTCAAATTCACCTTTATATTTAGCACCGGCCACAAGTAAACCCATGTCCAGCGACATAATAATTTTAGATTTCAAATTTTCAGGAACATCGCCTGAAACAATTCTTTGGGCCAAACCTTCGACAATAGCCGTTTTACCCACCCCAGGTTCACCTAGTAAAATCGGGTTATTTTTAGTTCGCCTAGATAATATCTGAAGTACACGTCGGATTTCATCATCCCGACCTATAACAGGATCAATTTTTCCCGCTTTGGCTAATTCATTTAAATTTTGACCATATTTTTCTAAGGATTGGTACGTACCTTCTGCATGTGGATCATTCACTTTCTTATTTCCTCTAAGTTCTTTGATAGCACTTTTAAATTGATTTGCGTTCATGCCAAATGACTTTAACATATCGGCAATCACATCATTAGTTTCCAGCAAAGAGAGAAATAATAACTCGACGCTGACGTAAGTATCCCCAAATTCTTCTTTCAATTTTTCAGCTTTTTGTAAGGCCGACTGCAATCCATTACTTAAAAATGGATTACCAGAAACTTTGGGATACTTTTCTAAAATAGGGCGCAGTTTTTCTTGGACAACTGCATTAGATACACCTATTTTCTTTAACAAAAAAGAGGCCGTCTGCGTATCATCTTGTAAAATAGATAAAAGCAGATGGCCTGTTTCAATGGCTTGTTGGCCATTTTTAGTCGCAATCTCCATTGCATTTTGAATCAAAATACCGGCTTGTGACGTGTAATTATTTGGATTCATATATTTAATAAATTTCGAACCCATTCATCAATTAAAAAACCACAACACCAAATCGGAAAAAATGGCTAGATTTCTAAGAACAATGAAGAAATATCAGCCAAAATGTCCTGATTAAGCGATTAGACTACGGTTTTAATCGACCGAGTAACCATGCACTCATTTTCTCACCTTGTTCAGGATAAGTCCAATGGCCCGTGTCTAGCGCTAAGTATAATTCCTTCGGTGCCGAAATAACATTGTAAGCCGCATACATGGAAGTTGGCGGACAGGTTTCATCATTATACCCCCAAGAATAATAACCCGGAACCTTCACTCGGCGAGCAAAATTCACCACATCATAATACGACAAGGTAGAAATTTTATCCTTTTTCTCATTCGCCGACCTATTTGCCTTATCAAAATAATGTGGCCAACCACCTGCACGGTCAAACAAATAACCTGTCACGTCCGATAACGCCGGATAAAAAGCCCCTAAACTTTTAACTCGAGAATCTAAAGCTGTGGTAATAATGGATAAAGCTCCTCCTTGGCTTCCCCCTGTAACCGCTAAATTACTACCATCATATTGAGGCAAACTCGTCAGAAAATCATTCGCTCGCACGCATCCTAAATACACTCTCTTGTAATAAAAACGATCTTTATCGTCCATATTATAATTAAAATAACCGGATAAAGAACCCGCACCTAAATCGGTATAAACCGTTGGGTTCATGTCCACGGGAACCCCATGAATTCCGATTTGAAAAGTAATTACCCCTTTCTCTGCCGTGGCAATGTCGCCACCATAGGCGCGTACACCGGCTCCGGGAACCTGCAATAAAGCCGGGTATTTTCCCTCTTTTTTAGGCACACATAAAATTCCATAAAGCCGAGAACCTAATCGATAATTTTGCAAATTAACGTGATATACATTCGTTTTCTCCGTACATCTTTCTGGCATCAAAGTCATCTTTGCATCCATCGGAATCTTCGCCAGATCCTCTTTGGCCTTTTGCCAAAAATTATCAAAGTCGGCAGGATTCTCAACAGTCGGCTGAATGTTTCCAGGAGCAAATCCCGCCGTGGCAAGATTGCGGTATTCCTTTCCATCGACTTCAGCAATGGCGATGCAACGAAGAAATCCTGCTTTGGACAGCGTTCCTCCATCCACTTTAATGATGCCGGTTGACGCAATCGTTGATTTCTTTTGAGTAGGATCCTGTTTCTCTGGCCCTATTTCATAGCGAACGGAAGCATTGGGAACAAGACTTCCATTCTTCGTTACCGAAATGGTAAAATTCACTTTCTCTCCAATGCTATAATTCCAATTCGCATGATCAGCAGCAACCGCCACCTTAATGATTTTTTCTGTAGGTTGGCCAAAAGCCACAGATATGGCCATGATGGACAATAATCCAATAAACTGAATACGTTTCAACATAATTATTAGGTTTAAAGTTTAACTATTTCAATTTCAAATTTATGCAATGCAGATGTAAGCAATATGATTTCTTCTTCAAAGTTTGTAAAATCACATACCTTGGCCTTACTCTCAATCTTCTCACAAATTTCATGTACTTGCGAAGCACCCAAAGTCCCAGAATTTCCTTTTAAGGTATGTAATTCAGACTGAACGCCCTGACAATCATTCATTCGATACGCCTTTTCAGCGGCTTCAATTTGTGCTTTGGCTTCAATTATAAATTCGGCCAACATCCCTTTCACAAAAGCTAAATCCCCTCCCATGGCCTCGGATAATGCATGTATGATGTCAATATCCACCACCAAAGCATTCTTGTTTTTTACCGATTTACCGGGTTTATTCTTTAGATTTTTTGCTTTTTTTCCTGTAACCCATTGAGTCACCATCTCAATTAAAGATTGGGCGCGGATGGGTTTGGCTAAATAATCATCCATCCCTACTGCTAAAAATCGCTCACGATCTTCTTTCATCGCATAAGCCGTCATGGCTATAATTGGGGGCAAATCAATTATATTTAAGTCTTTTAATTGCTTAGTTGTTTCCATTCCATCCATCTCAGGCATTTGAATGTCCATCAATACTAAGTCATAAGTCACGTCAGTCTGCAATTTAATTATAGCCTCTTTTCCACTCGACACAGAATCGACTTGACATCCCGACTTAACTAATATTTGACTCGCAACTTTTCTGTTTGTCGCATTATCATCCACCAATAAAATAGAGGGCCTTAATTCACTCAATTTTCCGCTAATCTCAAACGTTTTGTCTTCCTTATGTTCAATGGCAAAAGCTCGATCCCCTACTTTTAAATTGATCGTAAACCAAAAAGTACTTCCCACACCAACGGTAGATTCCACGCCAACATCCCCATCCATCAGTTTACATATCTCACGGGAAATGGCTAATCCTAAGCCTGTTCCACCATGAACTTTTGTCGTAGAATTGTCAAGTTGTTGGAACGAATTAAATAATATTTTTAAATCAGCCTCACTAATGCCTACGCCCGTATCTGATACTTTGACATGTAAATCAAACCGATCAGCTATTTTATTTAAGACCGAAACAGAAATTTGAATCTTACCATTCTCTGTAAATTTGAGTGCATTTGAAGTCAGATTTGATAATACTTGCAACAAACGAGTTTCATCTACTTGCACACATTCAGGTATATCATTTGCCAAATCAAAGGATAATGTATTTCCTTTCTGCTTAGCAATTTGAGAAAACAAAGCCATTAGACGCTCAAAGACATCTCTTAACATAATATCTCGAGGATGTAAAGCCATTTTACCGGCTTCAATTTTCGCTAAATCTAGAATGTCATTTAATATATTCAACAGCGTATCCGATGATTTTTTGATCGTTTGAACATAGTCCATTTGCTCCGTATCCAAACTCGTATCACTCAGCATATCCACCATGCCTATCACTCCATTCATAGGTGTACGAATCTCATGACTCATATTCGCCAAAAACTGTTCCTTCACTTTAAGGGAATACTCCGCCTGTTCGCGAGCAAAAACTAATTCCCTTTGGTATTTTTTCAAATCAGTGATATCACGAGCAATGCCTGAAACCTCTTGAATGGACCCCTGAGCCATAATTGGGTTTAAATAAACTTCAAGCCATTTTTCAACTCCCTCCTTCGTCTGTAACTCCAGCTCAAAATGTTGTTTTTTACCCCGAAAAGCGGCTTTGTATTTGTCTTCCAAAGGACGGCGCTCTTCTGGTGGCAAGAGTTTAAAACCCATGGTCTCTGTCGAAAAATTCAATTGAGGACTCATATTAAGTTGTTCCTCCAATAGCTCCGCATAGTCATGGTTGAAACTCGTCAACATCAATCGCCTATTAACCGACCACATTAAATGAGAACTGCCCTCAAAAATTGCACTTAAACGAGCTGTTTCACGGGCCAAAGCCTCTTCTGCTTGTTTTCTGGCGATAGCCAACGCTACTTGACCCGAGATAAAATCCAATAACTCTAAATCTCGGTTTTCATACTTATTAACCCGTTCATACGATTTAACCCCAATAATACCGGTCACCCGATCTCCAATTCTTAAGGGCACACAAAGCATCACTTTAGGCACTACCCCATATAAATAAATGACCTTTTCTTCGGCCAATTTATGGATTTCGTCGTCATGCAAAATCAGTGGCTTATTGGCCATAATGGCATATTCAGTCAAACCATTGCCTAATTTCCGCTTCGTGAAATGAACTCTAGAATTGAAATATTCATCGATGTAATAGGGGAAATACAGAAAGCTTTTTGCCGGATCATATTGTGCAATAAAGAAATTCTTTACGTCAATCACCTCCCCTAATTGTTTGTGGATATTCACATACAAATCGTCCAGATTCGTGGAATTAATAGCCACTTGGGCAATAGAAGAAAATAATTTATTGGCCCTCTCAGCCCGAACTTTTGCGGTTGAATTATGCAAAATACACCGATAGGCTGTTGGCAATCCCTTTTCAAACCGACAAGTCACCGAGCCACTCACATATAATCGGCGACCATCCTTGCGCTTAAAAACAGCGGTAAATTCCGTTAATTCTTCTCCTTTACTAAGTTTTGTGAATTGATCGATCGTGATGTGGGCAAACTCAGGGTGCAAAACATCTTGCAATTTCAAATCCTTTGCTTCCTCTTCCGTATACCCCATGGTTTCTAGCCAGGCCTTATTTACGAACAAAAATCGACCTGAAATACCCGTTATTTGGATGAGGTCGGTCGTGTTATTGATCAAGTCTTGAAGTTGGGAATTCGATCTATTTAACGCCTCGGTCACTTTTTTCCGCTCCGTGACATCTTCGCCAATGATACTTAGAAAGGTATTTGAATCAGATTCGCTGACGATGGTGGAAGACACCTCCACCCATTTGACAGCACCCGTTTTGGTAATATAATTTCTTTCTCTTTCTTCAAATAATCCACCGGAAGCAATCGCCTTATTAAATGAAGTACGACGCGCCTCACTTTCATCGGGAGGTAATAAAGTAGAGAAAAAATCTTTCCCATTTAATTCCGATGGCTCGTAGCCTAATATAGTATGTGTAAAGGCGTTGGCATGGACAATGATACCGTCCGTTGACATAATAAGACCAAAAAGCTTTACGCCCTCTAATGTCCTTATCAAATTATCAGTGGAAGCCTGCTCCATGGGTAAATTTAAAATTTTGCTTAAATGTACGAAAAAGGGCTTAATTTTACTCAATAAACCCAGGAGCGCACGTGCAAGTAAGAGCAAAGAAAAGTCTAGGACAGCATTTTTTAAAGGATTTGGACGCAGCTAAGCGGATCGTGGATGGGCTTCAACCAAATGGTGCCTATAACAAAGTATTGGAAATAGGACCAGGAATGGGGGTTTTGACACAGTTTTTGGTCAAAAAAACAGAATACCAAACTTCATTAATTGAGATCGATCAGGAATCCGTAGCCTACTTACGAAAAAATTACCTTGAGTTTACTGGACCTAGGTTGATTGATGGCGACTTTCTGAGGTACCCATTAGAAAATATTTTTGGTGAAGAAAAATTCGGGATTGTTGGCAATTTTCCCTACTTCATTTCCACTCAAATATTTTTCAGAGTCCTAGAATATAATGATCAATGTATCGAAATCGTAGGTATGTTACAAAAGGAAGTAGCGGTAAGATTAGCTGCAAAACCAGGCAACAAGGATTATGGGATATTAAGTGTATTACTTCAAGCCCATTATGACATCGAATATTTATTTAGCTTAGGACCGGAAGTATTTACTCCTCCCCCTAAAGTCAATTCAGGCGTCATACGATTGGTGCGAAATTGGGATAAAAAACTGGAATGTGATCCCGCAAAATTTAAAGCTTTGGTGAAAATGGCCTTTAATCAAAGGAGGAAAACACTTAGAAATGCGCTTAGGTCATTGCAATTGCCCGATCACCCTCTTTTAACCAAAAGAGCGGAGCAATTAGGAGTACCCGAATTCACCGAATTAACTGAATTGTGGAAAGCTCAGGGATATCCGGGGGCTTAATTCAGGATATCTTCCTTTCAAATTGCCTGATTTAAGTCAATATTTTATAAATTTGCAGATCATTCATTTTCTTAACCTCAAATCATGGAAGTAGTAAACCCACAACACCTTCCGTTTGAACTCACGAAAGAGTATATAGAAGAGGTTCGCTTGTTGATTCAAAATCAGGCGACAGAAGAAATTATTCAAAAAACAGATGGTTTATTTCCTGCGGATATCACCAATATTTTAATTGAATTAACGGGGGAAGAAGCTAAATATATTGTACTCCTATTAGATACTAAAATTGCCGCTGAGATTATCTCGACCATCGACGCGGACGATCGAAAAAAGTTTTTAAAAAATTTCAACTCAAACGAAATAGCTGAATACATCGATGTAATCGATTCAGATGATGCTGTTGATATTTTAAACGAGCAGCCTGTTCGCGTACGAGAAGAAGTAATCGCGCTTTTAAAAGACCGCGAACAAGCTAGGTTTATTATCGACCTGATGCATTATGATGAGGATTGTGCTGGAGGGTTAATGCAAAAGGAGTTAATCAAAATTAATGTCAAGCAAACGGTTACTGAGTGTGTGGAGGAAATTCGCCGACAAGCCGAAGATGTGGAGAAAGTCTATTCCGTTTATGTCGTAGATGATGATGGTAAATTATTAGGGACCGTTTCTTTAAAGAAAATAATTTTAGCCAAGCGAGGATCTAAAATACAAGATGTTTACGAAGACGATGAAATCGTGTCCGTTCAAACGTATGTTGCCGGGGAGGAAGTGGCTGACATTATGCAAAAATATGACCTTGAGGCAATTCCTGTGATCAATATTCAAGGCCGACTTTTAGGCCGAATTACGATTGACGACGTGGTCGATTTTATCACCGAATCCGCCCAGGAGGATATTCAAGTCATGGCCGGTATCTCGGAGGACGTTGAAGAAGATGACTCCATTTGGCTTTTAGTTCGTTCCCGTTTGCCCTGGTTAATTGGCGGTATGGTCGGCAGTTTTTTTGCCGCTAAAATCATCGATCGTTTTGATGACACCATCGCTCTTTTACCTGCCATTTCTGCATTTATACCGCTGATTGGATCAACGGGTGGTAATGTGGGAATTCAATCTTCCTCTTTAATCGTTCAAAGTTTGGCAGATAAAAGTGGTCTTGACACGACGCTCTGGAAACGACTTCAAAAAGTGTTAATCGTGGCCTTCATCAATGCCATCATTGCTGCCATTTTTGCTTTTGGATGTTCATTGCTGGTGGATTCTGGAGAAATTATGTTGTCCACCACCGTTTCGATTTCACTATTTGCCGTAGTTATGCTTGCTTCATTAATGGGAACCATCACTCCATTAGTTTTAAACCAATTGAAAATTAACCCGGCGGTGGCTAGTGGTCCTTTCATCACAACAACCAATGATATTTTAGGTTATGGAGTTTATTTCATGATTGTCTATTTATTATTGTAGGGGATGATCGCGGTAGTCCAACGAGTTTCTGAGGCGCAGCTTCATATAAATCATCAATTACATGCCCATATAGAGAAAGGCTTTGTGGTACTTTTAGGCATTCATGAAACGGATACGATGGAGGATGTTGAATATTTATCCAATAAAATCAGTGGGTTAAGAATTTTTTCTGATGCTGAAGGAAAAATGAATTTGGACTTATCCCAAGTAGATGGCAATATTTTATTGGTCAGTCAATTTACTTTAATCGCATCCACCAAAAAAGGAAATCGGCCTAGCTTCATTGAAGCCAGTCGGCCCGAACAAGCGATTCCGCTATATGAGGAAATGACCCGACAATTAACATTTAAACTCACCAAACCCATTCAAACAGGAGTTTTTGGTGCAGATATGAAAGTTTCCCTAATCAATGACGGACCTGTAACCATCATCATAGACTCAAAAAATCCTAGCTAATGACCTTACAAGAATCACAAAAATTAGTCGATAAATGGATCAAAGAAGTGGGTGTTCGATATTTTAACGAACTCACCAACATGGCCATGCTGACGGAAGAAGTGGGTGAAGTGGCCCGTATTATTGCCCGAAGATATGGGGAACAATCCGAAAAGGAGTCTGATAAAAACAAGGACTTAGGGGAAGAAATGGCGGATGTTTTGTTTGTGCTGATTTGTTTGGCCAACCAAACGGGGGTTGATTTACAAGAGGCTCTCACCAAAAGTTTATTGAAAAAGACGGAAAGAGATAAGGAAAGACATCAGAATAACCCAAAACTAAAATCATGAAAATTTTAATTTTAGATGGATTTACCCTGTTTCAAAAGGATTTGGATGTATCTGTTTTTGAAAAATATGGTGAAATTATTTTTAGAGATCGTACTTCTCGGGATGAATTAAAAAGCATTGATCATTCCATCGAAGTAATTATAACCAATAAATGTCCTATTGGCGCCGAAGATTTAGCTTTATTCCCAAACCTTAAACTGATTTTAGTTTCAGCCACTGGATTTAACATTGTAGATGTTCAGGCATGTAAAGAAAAAGGAATTCAAGTCTCTAATGTCCCCAATTATGGGACATTTTCGGTAGCCCAACATGCCTTAGCGATGTTACTGAATTACAGTAATCAGATTGATTTACATGAAAAATCGGTCAAAAGAGGCGAATGGAGCACAAACCAAGATTGGTCCTACACCCTAAGTCCCATTCGCGAGTGGCATGGAAAAATCTTGGGGATTATAGGCATGGGCAACATAGGCCAAGCGTTCGCCAACATGGCTGAAAGTTTAGGTATGCAAGTGATTTATCACCACACGAAAGATTTAAAACTAGCCAATCGGAAGTTTGTCGACATAAATGAATTAGCATCTACATCCGATGTAATTAGTTTGCACTGCCCACTTACTCCCAAGACGGACAAAATGATTCATAGCGAATTTCTTTCCCTCATGAAAAGCAGTTCTATTTTAATCAACACATCTAGGGGAGGTTTAATTCATTCCATAGATCTGAAATCAGCTTTAATTTCAGGCCAAATTAGTGCTGCACTTTTAGATGTATTAGAGGTAGAGCCACCGGCCGTTGGCCATCCGCTCATCGGAATTCCAAATGCCATAATTACTCCTCACATTGCTTGGATTAGCTTAGAAGCCAGAAAAAGAATTGTTACGTCCTTAGAAAATACATTGATATCGTATTTACAGGGCAAGGTTGCCAATTGCGTCAACCCTTAGTTAGGAACTTGACTTTTTTGAATGCGGCTTCCTATTTTTTTTCCTTCAGATTTTGATGGAATATTTGGGATGATAATGGATATTAAATCGAGCTTAGGGTTTAGTTTTTGAATATCAGGATGCCTCACGTCGAACTCGACTTCCCCTGAAATCAATTTATATGCCTCATCAGAAATACCTGGGTGTTCATTTGAAACATTAGAAAATACTGCCAAATGGCTCAGGGTGGAGTCACCGGTTAATTTTCCACCTTCCCAACTAACCACAGATCCTCCATGAGACCAATTAAATCCTGAAAGGGTAAAGTTTTTTGCGTTAATCGTTTGAACCTCAGACAATGTCATGCCTAAATGAAGTCCTGAATTTGTTTTCCAATCAGCGCTTTCACCTTTAATCGTCACATCAACGATGTTCGCATCATGGAAATAAACAAACGCTTGCTTTGGGGAATTGGGAAAAATAATGCTGCCTCTCAAGGTATCATCACCTATCACCCAAGAGGTGTCATCGACAACATTTTTAGGCCCATATTTCAGTTTTAAACCATCCAAAGTTTGGCAATCAAGCACTTCATTTAAAATACCAAATGTTTGAATTTTCTTTTTTTCCTGTGAGCAAGCAATAAAGGATATGATAAAAAAAAGCAAGAATGATCTTTGAAACATATTTGATTGGTTTAAAAACAAAAATAATCAAAAGAATAAGATCTAGGCCTGCGAAACGAAATACCTGACAAAAATCAATGATTAAAATGAGTAACCAAACCCGGCATTAAAATTAAGACCTTGAACCGCATAATTCATATAACGTTGATAGGCTTTGCCTGTTAAATTATTTCCTTGAATATGAAAACTTGTATTTGGGTTAAGCTGATAATGCAATTTAATGTTTAGGTCCATGATGTCCTCTAATGCTACAGCCTTTTGAGTTTTTAGGTCACGAGCATATAAGCCTTTAATGATGTATACATCGGGTGACAATAAAACTTTATTGGATAATCGAATGGAATTGGTCCAGGAAGCCACCAAATTAGGCCTATGAAAAGGCTTTTCAATGATTAAGTTGTCGTAAGTTGCCGCATCAAATTTTATCCCTGTGGTAATTCCTTCAGCCATCTTAAAATTAAAGTGGCCAGTTAAATTGACCACGCTAACCTTCTTTTCATCTCCAAGATAAATCAATTCAAAAGCACCATTTTGAGTCGTTGAATTGACAAAAAACAGAAGGTCAGCATATTCCGAATAGGCATACTTAAGTTCAAAATCAACATACTTTTCAGTCGTTCCTTTGATTCCACCATACACATTTCCTACTTGGCTTGTATTTTTAACTAGCGTTTTTGCTCCAAGCCAAGG